>DASUPH010000348.1:0-4454 GCA_036276275.1 Candidatus Limnocylindrales bacterium | reverse complement strand
CCGCCGGCCGAACCTGCGGTGATCGGCAGTCGGATCGAGAACCGGGTGCCCGTGAGGTCGCTCGCCGCCGAGACCGTACCGCCCGACGCCTCGACGATCGCCTTGACGATCGCGAGACCCAGGCCCGCGTGGGGTCCGTCGGTGGGCGTCGTCGCCGTGTCGGCCCGGTAGAAGCGGTCGAACACGCGGTCGACGTCCGTGGCGGCAAGGGGATCGCCCTCGTTGCTGACCTCGGCGACCGCCTCGCCGCGGTCGCGAGAGCTGGTCAACCGGACGAGTCCGCCGACGGGCGCGTGGCGGATCGCGTTGTCGACGAGGTTCATCAGCGCCTGCGTCAGGCGGTCGGGATCGGCGACGATCGGCAACGGCCCGTCCCGAACGATCTCGACGCGTCGGTCGGGCCCGATGACGGTGGCCGCCGTCCCGATGTCCTCGATCAGGACCGACAGGTCGAGCGGGCGGGGAACGAGGCGGCTCCCGCCCGCCTCGAGCTGGGTGAGGAGCAGAAGGTCGGCCGACAGACGTGACAGGCGATCGATCTCGCGACGCATCGCGCCGAGCGTCCGGTCCTTCGTCCCGGGCTCGATCTCGCCCCGGGCCAGGACGTCGACATAGCCGCCGAGCACGGTCAGGGGCGAGCGCAGCTCGTGCGACGCGTCGGCCGCGAACTGGCGCTGCGCGCCGAGCGTGGCATCGACCCGATCGGCCATCCCGTCGAAGGCCCGACCGAGGCGCCCGACCTCGTCACCTCCGCCCGGCAGTCCCGTCCTGGCGGCGAGATCGCCGGCGGCGATCCGGTCGGCCGCCGCCGCGACACGGGCGAGCGGTCGCAGGCCGAGCCCCGTCACGAGCCAGGCCAGCGCGATGGCCCCCGCGAGCACGGCCAGGCCGACGATCGCGATCCGGACCCGCAGCTCCGCCAGGGTCGCGTCGATCGGACCGAGCGAGATCGCGAGCTGAGCCACCGCGTTGGCGGACACGCCCGGAGCGACCGACACGTCGCCCTTGCCCGGTTTCTGGTTGCCGAGCCCGCGACCGTTGCCGTTCCCGTTGCCACTCCCCGTGCCGCTCGCGTTGCCGGCGCCGGTCGTCCGCAGCTCGACCGGCGCGGCCACGACGAGGACGCGGCTTCCGTCGGCCGCAGGCCTGATTCGCTGGATCGTCCTGGCCTCGGCGACGACCGCGGCGTAGTCGGCGGGATCGAGGCGCGCATCGAAGACGGTCGCGGGAGCGCCGTTGGGCTGGGCCGCCGTCGTGCTGCCGGTGCCGTCGAGGATGACGACCGCGGTCCCCTGGCCGCCGAGGATCGTCGCCAGGTCGCCGGCCGCGAGATCGGTCGCGCGCGGCCCCTTCGGCCCGCCGCCCGCATCCGCGACGACGAGACCGGCCTCGATCTCGAGCCGCTCCGCCGCGCTCTTGACGAGGGCCGCCTCGACGACGGCGCCGACCGCCAGCAACACGACGGCGAGCATGACCGCCGCGACCAGGGCGTACAGCAGCCCGAGACGCCAGCGCAGGGAGCGGAGACGGGTCATGCGGCGCTCACCCGGAGCCGGTATCCCGCGCCGCGCAGCGTGTCGATCAGGGGCGGTTCGCCGAGCTTCCGGCGCAGGTATCCGACGTAGACCTCGACGAGGTTGTCGTCGAAGGCGTAGCCCCACAACCGGTCGAGGATCGATTCCTTGGAGAGCACCTCACCGGGATGACGCAGAAACAGCTCGAGGAGCTCGTACTCGCGACCGGTCAGCTCCAGGCGGCGGCCGCCCCGGCCGACCTCCCGGGTCCGCAGGTCCAGCCGGACGTCGGCCGCGATCAGGACGTCCTGTTGCGGACTCCGCCGCCGGAGGTGCGCTCGGACCCGGGCCAGCAGCTCGGCGAAGTGGAAGGGCTTGGCGATGTAGTCGTCGGCACCGAGATCGAGGCCGCGGATCCGGTCGTCCAGCTCGCCCCGGGCGGTCAGCATGATCACCGGCACGTCGGTGCGGGCACGGAGCCCGACCAGAAGCTCGAAGCCGTCGCCGTCCGGAAGCCCGACATCGAGGATGACGAGGTCGGGCTGCTCGCGCCGGATCGCCAGCATCCCCTCGCGAACGGTGCCCGCCGACCGGACGCGATACCCCTCCTGGCGCAGACCGAGCTCGACGAAGTCGACGATGCCGGGCTCGTCGTCCACGACCAGGACCAGGGGCTCGCTCTCGGTCATGTGTGGCATTGGACGCGCATCGACCGCTCGATGCAAGGCACCGGACGTACTCTCAGCGACTTCTCAGGCCCGATCGGCTTGGAACAGCATAGGATCGACACATGAACCGCCGACCCGCCCTCCTGATCGCCGCCCTTGCGATTCTTGCCGTCGTGGTCGCGCTGCCGGTGCTGGCGGCCGATCCGTCGACGTCGCCCGCGGCCGGGCAGTCGGCCGAGCCGACCGCGTCGCACGCGCCGGACGCCTCACGCGAGCCGAAGGCATCACGCGAGCCGAAGGCATCACGCGAGCCGAAGGCGGAGGGCGGCCCGAAGGCGTCCCATGAGCCGGAGGTCGACGTGAGCCTGACCGGCACGATCGCGGCGTCGACCGACGCGGAGGGCGACACGACGTACACCCTCCAGAGCGGCGGCACGACGTACGAGCTCGATGCCGGCCCGAAGTGGTTCTACGGTGACAACCATCCCCTCAAGGCGTTCGTCGGCAAGTCCGTCACGGTCGCCGGTGAGAAGGAAGGCAGCTCCAACCAGGTTGACGTCAAAAGCGTCGATGGAACGGTGATCCGGGCCGAGGGCAAGCCGCCGTGGGCCGGTGGCTGGAAGCGGGTCGGCAAGATCCACCCGGGCTGGTCGCAGGAGAAGGCCGACCGGTTCAAGGCCAAGTTCGGCGACTGCTTCCCGCCCGGTCAGTGCAAGAAGAACGCGAACGGGAGTGAGCCGTCCGAGGCGCCGAGGCCCAATCCCGGCTGAGCCGGATCAACGTCGTCCGCCAGGCTTCTCCCAAGAGTCAGTCCCAGAGGTCGACCTGCGGCAGCCCGGCGATGCCGAGCGTCTCATTCAGCTCGGCGGAGTGGTAGACGTCGTGGCTGAAGACCCGCTGGATGACCGCACCGCGGGTGTGCACCCAGGAATCGTCCCACTCGGGCCGGCGGAGCACTTCCTCGAGCATCTCCAGGGTCCATCGGTCCAGGCAGCTCTCGACGATCCGGAAGGTCGAGTCGAGCGCCTCGGCGAGCGCATCGGCGCTGAGCACGTGCTCGAGGTCGTCGTCTCCCGGGCAGTCGTACCCGGCGTTTGTGAATGGCGTCATGTCGGCGCCGGGCTCACCGGCGAAGTCGCAGAGCCAGAAAACGCGCTGGCAGGCCGCATGGCCGACGGTTGCCCAGAGCGGCCACCGCTCGGGCGTCGGGCGCGTTGCCAGCTGCTCATCGGTCAGCGCCGCGACGACGTCGCGGAGGCGCCGGTTGTACTCGGGCCACTTGCTGTACGCCGGCCGGATCGTCACGCTCATGTGTCGTCCACCGTACTCCCCGATTCCCGACGGATCCTGTCAGGAATGTTCGAGGCCCCTGCTCGTGGCGGCGAGCAATGAGCCGATGAGTTCCATCGCCGCCCCGAGTCTGAATACCGTGACATCAAACGATCACCATGGAGACACGATGACCGAGCCAACGACGCACACCCTGGACGTTCCCGGCGCGACGCTCACGTACGACGTCCGGCCCAATAACGCGAGCATCGCGCCCGTCCTCCTGCTCATCGCGTCACCGATGGGCGCGTCCGGATTGGGCACGCTGGCGGAACACTTCACCGATCGCACGGTCGTCACCTACGACCCCCGCGGTGTGGACCGGAGCCGGAAGACCGACGGCGCCACCGAGTCCACGCCCGATCAGCATGCGGACGACCTGCATCGGCTGATCTCGGAACTGGACGCCGGACCGGTCGAGATCTTTGCCAGCAGCGGTGGTGCCGTGAACGGCCTGGTCCTGGTGACCAGGCATCCGGAGCAGGTTCGGACCCTCGTTGCGCACGAGCCGCCGGTCGCCCAGGTGCTCCCCGATCGGGAGCAGGCGCTGGCGGCGTCGGTCGACATCCACGAGACCTACGAGCGCAGTGGGCTCGGTCCGGCGATGGCAAAGTTCATCGCCCTCGTGAGCCACAAGGGACTGATCCCGGCCGATTACGGCGACCAGCCGGCCCCCGATCCCGCGATGTTCGGGCTTCCGACCGACGACGACGGCTCCCGGAACGACCCCCTCGTCGGGCAGAACATCATCACGTGCACTCATTACCAGCCGGACTTCGACGCCCTCCGAGCGGCCCCGACCCGGATCGTCGTCGCGGTGGGCGAGGAGTCCGAGGGTGAGATGGCGCATCGCGGCGGCCAGGCCGTCGCCGGGCTGCTCGGGACGGCAGCGGTGACCTTCCCGAGCGGGCACGCTGGGTTCCTCGGCGGCGAGTATGGCCAG
>DASUPH010000347.1:0-10523 GCA_036276275.1 Candidatus Limnocylindrales bacterium | reverse complement strand
GTCGTAGAAGCCGGGGATCAGGATCCGACCGTCGGGTCCCTTGAGACCGGCGACGATCGTGGCCAGCGCGTTGGCGGGGTTCTCGACGGCGCCGCCGTAGCCGCCCGAATGAAGATCGACCGCCGTCCCGGTCACGTCGATCTGGGCGTACATGAGCCCCCGCAGCCCGACCGTGATCGCCGGCAGATTGCCCTCGAAGAAGCCCGTGTCGCTGATCAGGGCGAAGTCGGCCGCGAGGCGCTCGCGGTTGGCGGTCAGCCAGGCATCGAGATGAACCGAGCTCGACTCCTCCTCGCCTTCGAAGGCGAACTTCAGGTTCACGGCCAGGCCGCCGCGGGTCGCGAGGAGCGCCTCGGTGGCCCGGAGATGGATGTGGAGCTGGCCCTTGTCATCGGCGACGCCCCGTCCGAGGATCGCGTCGCCCTCGACGACCGGCTCGAACGGCGGCGAGGTCCACAGGTCGAGCGGGTCCACCGGCTGGACGTCGTAGTGGCAGTAGACGAGGACGGTCGGGGCGCCCGGAGCGTGGAGCCAGTCGGCGTAGACGATCGGGTGGCCACCCGTCTCCGCCACCTCGGCGTGCTCCATCCCCATCCGCTCGAGGTCCGCGACGATCCATTCGGCCGTCCGCCGGCAGTCGGCGGCGTGCTCCGGGAGGGCGGAGATGCTCGGGATCCGGACGAGCTCCTTGTAGGACTCGAGGCGGGCCGCGGCATGCTCGTCGAGATAGCGCTCGAAGGCCTGATCGGTGGTCGCGCTGGTCGGCGTCGTCATGACGCGATGGTAGCGGCCGCCACCGGATCGCTGCGGGCCGGCGGGGACGAATCGAACGACCCCGGGCCGTCGGCCCGGGGTCGTGTGGTTGCAGGTTGACCGCCGGCTCAGGCCGGCGAAGGGGTCGGGGCCGGCTGGGCGCCGGGCGTCGGCTGGTTCGGACCGACGACGATCGGCGGCGTTTCGCGAAGGTTCCGCTTCGGCGGCACGTCGCCGAAGAGCTTCTCGAACTCGTCGCTGTCGACCGTCTCCTCCGCCACGAGCTTTTCGGCCAGCGCCGTCAGCTTGTCGCGATGGGTCACGAGGACCTCCATTGCCCGCTCGTAGGCGTGGTCGATGATCGCCCGGACTTCCTCGTCGATCTGCTTGGCGACCTCGTCTGAGTAGTTCCGCTGCTCGCCGATCTCGCGGCCGAGGAAGACGAGCTCGTCGCGCTTCCCGAACGAGAGGGGCCCGAGCTTGTCGCTCATCCCGAACTCGGTGACCATCCGGCGGGCGAGGTCGGTCGCCTTCTCGATGTCGTTCGACGCACCGGTCGTCGTGTCGCCGAAGATCAGCCGCTCGGCGGCATTGCCACCGAGGAGCCCGGCGATCTTGTCCTCGAACTCGGTCTTGCTCTGGAGGTAGCGATCCTCGGACGGCAGGGCCATCGTGTAGCCGAGGGCCATGCCGCGACTGATGATCGTGACCTTGTGGACCGGGTCGCACTTGGGGAGGATCCGCTGGACGACGGCGTGACCGCCCTCGTGATAGGCGATGATCGCCTTCTCGGCATCCGAGATGATCCGGGACTTGCGCTCCGGGCCGGCGACGATCCGCTCGAGCGCCTCCTGGAACTCGGACATCCCGATGACCTTCTTGTTGCGACGGGCCGCCAGGATCGCCGCCTCGTTGACGAGGTTGGCGAGGTCCGCGCCGGAGAATCCCGGCGACTGCTTGGCGATGTCCTCGACCGCGATCGTCTTGTCGAGCGGCTTGCCCTTGGTGTGGACCTTGAGGATCGCGACGCGACCACGCATGTCGGGCCGGTCGAGGATGACCTGGCGGTCGAAGCGGCCGGGCCGCAGGAGCGCCGGGTCGAGGACGTCGGGGCGGTTCGTGGCCGCGACGACGATCACGTTCGTGTTCGTGTCGAAGCCGTCCATCTCGACGAGGATCTGGTTGAGGGTCTGCTCCCGCTCGTCGTGGCTGCCGCCGAGACCGGCGCCGCGCTGGCGGCCGACCGCGTCGATCTCGTCGACGAAGACGATGCACGGCGAGTTGCGCTTGGCCTGGTCGAACAGGTCGCGGACGCGGCTGGCGCCGACGCCGACGAACATCTCGACGAACTCCGAGCCGGAGATGCTGAAGAAGGGCACGCCGGCCTCGCCGGCGACCGCCCGGGCCATCAGCGTCTTGCCGGTGCCCGGAGGGCCAACCAGGAGAACGCCGCGCGGGATCCGCGCGCCGAGGGAGTTGAACTTCTCCGGGTATTTGAGGAACTCGACGACTTCCTGGAGCTCGGTCTTCGCCTCGTCTACCCCGGCGACGTCGGCAAAGGTCACGACGGTCTTGTTGCCGAGGAACATCCGGGCCCGGCTCTTGCCGAAGCTGAGGGCCTGGTTGTTCGTGCCCTGGGCCTGTCTCATCATGAAGAAGATGAACCCGCCGATGATCAGGATCGGAAGGAGCCCGGTGATCAGGATCGAGATCCAGCCGTTGTCGGGCGCGTCCTTGACGGTGTAGATGTTGGGCGGCAGCTTGACGTTGCCCGCGTCTCCCGCCGCCTTCATGTCCTGGTAGACCTGCGTCAGGATGTTCGGAACGACGACGTCATACGTTGTGTTGTCGGTTTTCTTGACCGTGAGCTTCGAGCCCTCCTGGGTGACCGAGCCGACCTTGTTGGCCTGGACGTCGGCGAGGAATGCGGAGTAGCCGGTACCGGGCGTCGGCGTCGATTGCGTCACGACGGTGAAGACGACGGCAAGGGCGACGACGACGAGCGCCAGCATCACGATGCCGTTGCGGAAGAACCTGGGATTCAACGGAGCCTCCGGGGATCAGTGGAGCCGCCGCGCGGCATCCAGTCCTTCGAGTATAGCGACGTGACGTGACGGTCCCCTGAGACGGAGGTCCGGGGTCATATCGACCACGTCTCTCAGGGATTCGCCGATGCGGGACCTGTGGATGCCCGGACCAGTCGGTCGTTGACGCATGTCGCGGCATGCCGGGTCCGGGTCGGGAGCGGGAGGTTGGTAGCGGAGGGCGGATTCGAACCACCGGCCAAGGGCTTATGAGTCCCCTGCTCTACCACTGAGCTACTCCGCCGCGCCGTCGAGTTTACCGTCGGCGATTCCGAGCGGCAACCGTGCGCAATCGAGCTCATGACACTCGAGCGGCGAATGCGTATCTGAACGCCAGGTTGGGTACGCCGGCTGTCACGAACGTGCGATTTCGCCAGGCAGTCTGATTGGACCGGCGGTGGAGGACGATCCGGTGGGCCCGGCCGCGCCGGCCGGGTAGGTCGCCTTCGTCGCTCGCGGTCCGGCTGCCTCGGCGCCGAAGAGTGTCACCCACAGCGATGCCGTCGGATGCTCGTTCGGCGGCTTGTGGACCGTGTACCGGATCCAGATGCCGAGTCCGCCGCCTGGCCGCGTGGCCTTCAGGTGGAAGCTCTCGTACTGTCCCGCCTTGGCACCGACTCGTGGGAAGCGTGCCTCGGTTCGCATGGATGCCTCGTCGACCGCAACCACGTACGCCAGTCAAGCGGGCGCGAGCTCGATGCCGCATGTCGCCTGGACCCTGGCGCCGCGACCCACCCGGTCTCGTCGGTCCTGGATCCATCAAATCGACAGCTACCTGCTCGACTTGTTACCTAGGATAGGCCGCCGCCAGATCGACGGGGCATCCGGATCGCGGTCCCGCGGGCGGTGAGGCCTGGCTGGTCCGACCCTGACGGCAGGTCGGAGAAACGATCCCGAGATCGTGGCCGCGTCGATGGGACGAACGGCGGATCGGCAAGTACCCACGACCTCTACCCGTCGAGCCCGCACCGGGATACGGTCAGGCCTTCCCCTCCATGAGAGGCATCATGCCCATCCGTCGTCCGCAGATCTCGTTTCGCGGCCCATGGGTCCGCGACCGTGGCACGTCGATCGCCGGCGAGTCTACGGACCACTCCCCCCTGGCATCCGTCGAACCCGCCGCGGGTGCGCCGGAGCTCGCGGACGACGCCGCGTCCGACCCGGACGTCGCGCCGGCCATCGAGAAGCGCGGACGTGCAAGGCCGGCGGCGGCGAAGCCGCGCCGCGTCGTCAAGAGCCGTCTGCACGTCGACCCCGACGAAGACAACGACGAGCCGGCCCTGCGGTCGGCGTCGATCCGCGTCGTCCTCGTCGAGGACGTCACCGAGGTCGCCGCCCACATCCGCGAGCTCTTCCGGCTGCGGCCGCAGATCAAGCTGCTCGACGTCCTCGCGGACAGCAGCAAGGCCATCGAGCGGATCCGCGAGCTCGAGGTCGACGTCGTGATCGTCGACACGCTCCTCCAGGGTCGGGTCAAGGGTCCGAACCTCATCGACCGGATCCGGAAGGCGGACCTGCCCGTCGGGATCGTCGCGATCACGGTCCCGGACCGGCCGCTCAACGACCGCCGCGCGGCCGCGGTCGACGCGGTGCTTACGATGCCGTTCGGGGCATTCGATCTCGCCCGCGGCGTGGCCGACGCGCGCGGTGCCGCTTCTGTCCGCAACCCGACGGCCGGCTCGCGAACCGTCGCCGTCTTCGCCTCCAAGGGCGGAGTCGGCACGACCACGATCGCCTACAACCTTGCCGCCTCCCTCCAGTCGTCGGGCCTGAAGACGATCCTCGTCGACGGGAGTCTCCAGTTCGGCGACCTCCGGCGCCTCCTCCGGATCCCGCCGGACGCCTCGTCGATCCTCGACCTGCCGACCGATGCCGTGCGCCAGTCGGACATCGACGGCGTCGTCTTCCGGGACACCTCCGGCATCGACGTCCTGGCTGCGCCGGCTCGTCCCGAGATGGCGGAGCTGATGACGGACCGCGATCTGGCCGCAGTCTTCGATCTTCTTCGTCGGACCTACCAGGCAATCGTGATCGACACCCCGTCGAACCTCGGCGGGGCCACCCTCGCGATGCTCGACGCCGCCGACGTCGTCCTCCAGGTCGTGACACCCGATCCGGCGACGATCGAGAGCGCCCGGGTCGCCTACCAGACGTTCAGCGAGATCGGCTATCCGCCGTCCAAGCTGCGCTTCCTCGTCAATCGGCTCGGCTCGATCGGCGGCTTCGGCCCGGATCGTCTGGCGCGGGCGCTCGGATGCGATCCCGACTTCACGATTCGCAACGACTGGCAGCTCGTCTCCGGCAGCAACGCCGAGGGCATTCCGTTCGTGCTGGCCCGCCCCGAGGCTCCGGTGAGCATCGACGTCCGCACGCTCGCCGGGCGGATGACGGCGATCGGTTCCCTGCCGCCTCTGATCGTCCCCGGCCGGACGCAGGTGCGTGGGGCGAGCCTCGTCGAAGCACGACGCCGCTAGGCCCCGCAGAGGGTCCTGAAACTTTCGGGCCATGGTGCGGACGAGCAACTGAATGCACCGTTGGGGAACCTGCGGCGATTCCCCGAACGGGTGTCCCAGGTCTCTCAGCGGGAGACAGCCGCCATCGACGCCCATCGTGCCGGCCGGATCGGACGACCGCCACTGCACCTTGACCATCGTGGCGTTCCGCTGACCCCCATGCGGACCGACCGACCGTGAGCGCGCCCCGCGCGATCCGGACCGGCGTTCGCGGCGGCCTCGTCCGGCTCGCCTCGTCGACCACGGGCACGGCCCGCGTCTGGGCCCTCACGGTTCTTCTCACCGCGATCGCCCTCGTCCTCGCAAGGATCGAGCTGCCGGCCGGGGCGCCGGCCTCGGCTCCGATCGCGGTCCCCTGGTGGTTGCTGGCCGGCCTCTTCTACGTGACCGAGGCCAAGGTCGTCCACCTCCATCTGGGACGCAGCGCCCATTCGTTCTCGATGAGCGAGATCCCCGTCGTGTACGGCATCTTCTTCTTCTCGCCCGCCGAGTTCATCGTCGCCCGCCTGATCGGGGCCGGTCTGGCCCTGATCATCAGCCGGAAGCAGCGGTCGGCAAAGCTGGCCTTCAACCTCGCCCAATTCCTGCTCTGCTCGGTCGTGACGCTCGGCGTCGTCCACCTGTTCGTCGGCGCGGCCGGCGGCTTCGGCCCGCGCGACTGGCCGACGGCGTTCCTGGCCACATCGGCCGAGAACATGGTCGGCGTCTTCGCCGTGACGGCGGCGATCTCCCTCGCCGAGGGCGCCGCACAGCACGCCCGGATCCCGCGGATGCTCCTGATGGGCGCGGTGGTGTCCCTCACGAACACCAGCCTCGCCCTGCTCCTGATCACCGTGCTGTTCGTGGAGCCCGTGGCCTCGCTGCTGTTCGCCATCCCGATCATCGCGGTCTTCGTCGCCTATCGCGCGTACGTGTCGGAGCGCCAGCAGCACGAAGGGCTCGAGATGCTCTACGAGTCCACCCGGATCCTGCAGCGCAGCCCGCAGATCGACCAGGCTCTCGTGTCCCTGCTCGACCACGCTCGCAAGATGTTCCGGGCCGAGGTGGCGGAGGTGTCGATCCTGCCGCAGGTCGAAGGCCTGGACATCCTCCGGACGAGCGTGGGTCCCGGGGAGGCCGTCAACATGATGCAGCCGATCGGGACCGCCCTCGACGATCCCCGGCTCGTGGAGTGCGTGGCCCAGCGGAGGGGGTTCCTCGTCACCAGCGGCGACTCCCCACCCGGAGCGGTCGTCGGCGGGCGCTTCCGGAATGCCATCTATGCGCCGCTGGTCGGCGAGTCGCGCCTCGTCGGGACGATCCTCGTCGCGAACCGCCTCAGCGATCTCCACCCGTTCGAGGCCGACGACCTCAAGCTCTTCCAGACGCTCGCCAGCCATACGGCCGTCGCGCTCGAGAACGGCCAGCTCGAACAATCGTTGAGCTCCCTCTCGCGCCTGAAGGAAGAGCTCCAGCACAAGGCCTATCACGACGCCCTCACCGGGCTCGCCAACCGGGCGTTCTTCGCCCAGAGCGTTGCCCAGCGGCTGGAATCGACCGACGCGTCGGGGCTGGTCCCGGTCGTCCTGTTCCTCGACCTGGACGACTTCAAGATCGTCAACGACACCCTCGGGCATGCCGCCGGGGACGAGCTGCTGGCGTCCGTCGGCGAGCGCATCCAGGCGACGTTGCGGACGGGCGACCTTGCGGCCCGGATCGGCGGCGACGAGTTCGCCGTCCTGCTCTGGGACACCCCGGAGATGCCGGTCGCGAGGCGCGTCGCCGAACGCCTGATCGGCGCATTCGGGTCGGGAACCGGGCACGATGCCGCGACCGGGAACGCCCAGGTCAGCATCGGGGTCGCGGCAGGCCATCCGGGATCCGGTTCGGCCGACGAGTTGCTCCGCAACGCGGACGTGGCGATGTACTCGGCCAAGGCCCGCGGCAAGAACCGAGTGGCGTTCTTCGAGCCGGAAATGGCGACCGCCGTCGCGGCCCGCCACACCCTCACCGAGTCGCTCCAGCGGGCGGTCGCGGCCGAGGAGTTCGTCCTCCACTACCAGCCGATCTTCGAGGTCGCGACCGGCCGGATGACCGGCCTCGAATCGCTCGTCCGCTGGATGCATCCGACCCGCGGGATGGTCTGGCCGGGCGAGTTCATCCCCGTTGCCGAGACGTCGGACCTCATCCTGGACATCGGCCGGTGGGTTCTGGAACG
The DNA here is from genome assembly GCA_036276275.1 of Candidatus Limnocylindrales bacterium. Lineage (GTDB taxonomy): Bacteria > Chloroflexota > Limnocylindria > Limnocylindrales > CSP1-4 > CF-46. The sequence continues at coordinate 2,976 of DASUPH010000347.1, read as the reverse complement.
CTCCTGCCGCCAGGCCAAGGAGTGGCATGACCGCTGGCCCGAGCTGCGCGACCTCCAGATCAGCGTCAACGTCGCCGGCCGCCAGCTCGAGCAGCCCGACTTCGTCGACCAGGTGGCGGAGGTCGTCCGCTCCTCCGGGGTCGACCCGGCCACGGTCGTGCTCGAGGTGACGGAGACCACCCTGCTCCAGAACGCGGAAGACGCGATCGCGAAGCTCGAGGCGCTGCGCGGTCTCGGTCTCGGCGTCGCGATCGACGACTTCGGGACCGGCTACTCGTCGCTCAGCTATCTCCAGCGCTTCCCGGCCACGGCGATCAAGATCGCCCGGGACTTCGTCGCCGTCGACGAGGCCGACGCCGATAGCTGGGAGCTCGCAAGCGCCATCGTCTCGATGGGCCGCGCCCTCCGCCTGACCGTCATCGCAGAGGGCGTCGAGGAGCCATTCCAGCTGGATCGCCTGCGGAAGCTGCGCTGCAGTCGGGCCCAGGGCTACTACCTCGCGCGGCCCTTTCCCGCAGAAGAGCTGGAGCTCCTGTTCGCGCAACCGCGTGGGTCGCTGACCTGGTCGCGTTCGGCGACCCCCGAGCTCGTCGGCCTCTCGGCCCGGGGCAGCCCCGCCGCCTGACGGCCGCCGGCCCGCCGCCCGCCCGCCCGCGCCGAACGGGCTATGCGCCGCCGCACCGAACGGTACTTTCGGCCCATTGGGGTCCGCCCGACCCGGCCGTACGGTCCGCATGTCGACAGCCAGATTGGTCGTCGCAGGATCCGGTCTGAAACAGAGCAAACCCGTCGCGAGACGGGGACGCAAAGCCAGGGATCTTTCCGTCGTCGGCAAGACCGCCCGGTTGCCAGGCGCCGCATCACAAGCCCTCCGGAAGGTGGACTTCGATGGTGCAGCCCGAGTGCACAGCATTGGCCGATCCGAAGCGGACACGTCCGCTGGGCTGCGCTGACCAGACCGACACCCCGACCCGATCCACGAGCGCGCTGCGATGACGCCCACGTTCGGCTGGAGCCTCGACTACGCCGGCCGTCGCCGCGCGAGCGTCGTCCTCCCGATCGTGCTTCTCACCATGGCCTTCGCGGCCACTGGCGTCCAGGCGGCCGGCTACGACCCGGCGACGGACACCAACTCGATGGCCTCGACGACCGCGTACACCGGCGCCCAGGCATGGTGGGCGGCCGGCTACACCGGCGACGGCATCGATGTCGCCCTGATCGACTCCGGCGTCGCCCCGATCAACGGGCTGCGGACGCCCGGCAAGGTCGTCAACGGCCCGGACCTCTCGCTCGAGTCGCAGGCGCCGAACCTGACCAACCTCGACACGTTCGGTCACGGCACGTTCATGGCCGGACTGATCGCCGGTCGGGACGACGCGATGACCGCGCCCTACGCTGACGCCCCTGCCAGCGCCTATCGCGGCATGGCACCTGACGCGCGCATCATCAGCCTCAAGGTCGCCACGGCCGACGGCGGCGCGGACGTCTCCCAGGTCATCGCCGCGATCGACTGGGTCGTCCAGCATCGCCACGATAACGGCATGAACATTCGGGTCCTCAACCTGTCGTACGGCACGAACTCGACCCAGTGGTTCGGCGTCGATCCCCTCTCGTATGCCGTCGAGCAGGCGTGGGACGCCGGGATCGTCGTCGTCGCGGCGGCCGGCAACAGCGGCTACCAGGCCAAGGGCTCCTCGCCGGCCCTGGCGAACCCGGCGTTCGACAAGCGGATCATCGCGGTCGGCTCGTCCGACTCGATGGGCACCGCGAGCATCGGCGACGACACGATCCCGGACTTCTCGGCGACGACGAAGACCGGCAATGCCCGTCGGCCCGACTTCGTGGCGCCGGGCGCGCACATCCAGGGCCTGCGCGTGCCGAACTCATACATCGACTCCCACTCGTCGCAGCTCGACGACCGGTTCCTGCGCGGCAGCGGGACCTCGGAGTCGACGGCGATCACGTCCGGCGCAGTCGCCCTCATCCTCGACAAGTATCCCAACGCGACACCGGACCAGGTCAAGCGCCTGCTGATGATCACCGCCTACGACCTGCCTGCCGGCCGGGTCGCCTCGATGGGGTCGGGTGAGCTCTCGCTCGGATCGATGCTCTCGACGCCGCTCCCGATCTACGCTCAGACGATCGCCCCGTCGCGAGGCGGCGGCTCCCTCGAGGAAGCCCGCGGGTCCGATCACCTGACCCGGGACGGCGTGATCCTCAGGGGCGAGCTGGACATCTTCGGCAAGACGTTCAACTCCGAGGCGATGGCCCTCCTCGAGGGTGCGGGGCTCGCGTGGTCCGGCGGCGTCTGGAACGGCTCGTCGTGGTCCGGCAACTCGTGGTCCGGCAACAGCTGGTCCGGTAACTCATGGTCCGGCAACAGCTGGTCCGGCAACTCATGGTCGGGCAACAGCTGGTCGGGCAACAGCTGGTCGGGCAACTCATGGTCCGGCAGCAGCTGGTCCGGCAACTCATGGTCCGGCAGCAGCTGGTCCGGCAACAGCTGGTCGACGGCGGGCTGGAACTAGCTCCAGCCCGACCGCGGACAACCGCCGGCGTCCCTCGCGCCCTCGGGCGCTCGACATTCCGTCGATCGAGATCAAAGCCAGAGTCAGCACGGCGCCGCGGTCCGCGGCGCCGTCGTGATTCGTGCGAGAGTTGGACCCGGGCCCGCAATCGGCGCATCGAAACCCGCCGGCGCGGCGCCCGGCGACCAGCGCAGGACGACGCACCCGAGGAGCCGGATCACGGCATGACCAGTTGAGAGCCGTTCTCTCGGCTTCCGGGTCGTCGCGCGAGGCCGCCGGCCTCGGGTCGGCCACCGTCGCCGCCATCGCGGTGTTCGGCGTCGCGCTGGTCGTCTATCTCCGGACGTTGTTGCCCGGGCCGAGCGTCGGTGACTGGGCGGAGATGCAGTTCATCCCGTCCCAGCTCGGGATCCCCCACCCGACCGGGTACCCGCTCTACGTCCTCCTA
>DASUPH010000346.1:0-16548 GCA_036276275.1 Candidatus Limnocylindrales bacterium | reverse complement strand
CCGATGCTGAAGACCCGGACGATGTCCGGGTGAGCGGCCACGACGGCATTGATGTCGGCGACCATCTCGGGGTAGTTGTGATAGCGGGAGTCCTTCGCAGGAAAGTTGGGTTCCGCCGCGGCGGTCGGCGCCGCGGAGAGGACCAGCATCACGGCTGCCGCGACGGGAGCCATGGCCAGAAGTCGACGGGGGGCGCGCGGTCGTCGGATCATCTGCATAGGGTGGACGCCGCGTTGCCGCGACGCAACCCGACCACGGAGCCGCGCCCCGCCAGTACGAAGGGGCCACTCGTCGCCGCCCTTTCCGGACCGTGCCGCCCGACGCCGTCAGGCCGATCCGCGGATCGGTAGCCGGACCTCGATCCGGGTGCCGCCACCCGGCGGGCTGACGGCCGCGATCGTCCCGCCGTGCAACTCCACCAGCCCCCGGGCGATCGCCAGGCCGAGACCGCTGCCCCCGGTCGACGAGGACCGGGTGAAGCGTTCGAAGACATGGGGCAGCAGATCGGGCTCGATGCCACTGCCGCTGTCGGCAACGACGAGCTCGACCGACCCGTCGTCCACCGTGCCGGAGATCCGGATCGTTCCGCCGGCCGGCGTGTGCCGGATCGCGTTGGCCACGAGGTTGCCGATCACCTCCCGGATCCGGACCGGATCGATGTCGAGGAGGGGCAGGCTCTCTTCGACGTCGGCTTCGATCTCGATTCCGGCCGTCCGGGCTGCGATCTCGAAGGCCGCGGCGACATCGGCCGCGAGGATCGCGAGGTCGGTCGGCTCCCGGTGGAGCGACAGCGATCCGGCCTCGGACAGGGCAAGCGTCCGGAGATCCTCGATGAGCCGGGTCAGGACGCGGGTCTCGTCCAGGATCGAGGAGAGGTGGGCCTCGTCCGCGGGATGGACCCCGTCGATGATCGCCTCGAGGTTGCCCTGGACCACGGCCAGCGGTGTCCGCAGCTCGTGGGTGACATCGGCGAGGAGGCTCCGCCGCTGGTCCTCGTCGGTCTGGAGGCGGGCCGCCATCGTGTCGAAGGCGCGGACGAGGTCCCGGACCGGGCGCGGCCCGTGGGCGGGCTGGCGGACCCGGGCGGTGTAGTCGCCCGCCTCGACCCGCGACGCCACGTCGACGAGCTCGTCGAGGACCGCGCCGGAATTTCGGAGCGCCCGTCCGCCACGCACGAAGCTGGCGAGGATCGCAACGGCGACGACGATGGCCGCGACCCGCGCGAGCGTCCCGATGGGACCCCGCGCGTCGAGGATCCCCCCGATCAGGTGCGATGCGAGCGAGGCGAGACCCAGGAAGCCGACGACGAAGACGAGCCCGAAGAGGCAACCGAATCCTCGCCAGCCGCGGGAGCGCCGGCTCGATGGCCACGCTTCGTTCTCCGGCCACCACGGCGGGCGGGGTCCCCGCCGCGACCAGGCCCGCGCTCCGTACCAGCCACGACCCCGCCGGTCCGGGCGTTGTCGCTGGGTCACTGGCGGTCGTCGGCGAACCGGTAGCCGACGCCGTAGACCGTGAGGATGTGGACGGGGCGGCGCGGGTCCGGCTCGAGCTTGTGGCGGATGTTCTTGATGTGGGTGTCGATCGCCCGCTCGTAGGACTCGAACGCGACGCCGTGGACGGCATCGAGCAGCTGGGAGCGGGTGAAGATCCGGCCCGGCTGCCGGGCGAGGGCAGCCACGAGCTGGAACTCGGTCGGCGTCAGGTCGATCGATCGACCCTCGAGCTCCGCCCGCATCCTGGGCAGATCGAGCCTCAGCTCACCGGCCCGCACGATCTCCTGAACGGCGGGGAGGGCGTCGGCATCGCTCCGTCGGAGGACCGCCCGGACCCGGGCCACCAGCTCGCGCGGGCTGAACGGCTTCGTCAGGTAGTCGTCGGCGCCCAGCTCCAGACCGAGGAGCTTGTCGAGCTCGTCGTCGCGGGCCGTCAGCATGATCACGGGCAGGTTCGAATCCCGGCGGATCCGGCGGGTGACGTCGAGACCGTCGACGCCGGGCAGCCCGAGGTCGAGGACGACCAGGTCGGGCGGGTCGCGCCGGACGACCTCGAGCGCCGCCGGTCCGTCGGCGGCGGTCCGCACGAGGAAGCCCGCGTGCTCGAGGTAGTCGCGGGCGAGGTCGACGATCTTCGGTTCATCATCGACGACGAGGATCGTCTTCATGGCCGCTCATCGTACGGGGCGGGGGCCGCCCCGGGCGGTGCGACGGGGGTGGCGCAGGCCGCGCCACTCCCCGGCGGGCTCAGCCGGCCGCCGGCCGGTCGCCGCCGTCGGCCTGGCCGCGGTGCCACTCGTCGTGGATCTCGCGGGCCCGGCTCTCCCAGGGGCTGCCCCGCCACTCGCCGTGGCGTCCGTCGTGGTGACCCGGACCGCCTGGTCCCCAGCCCCGCCGGCCGCCGCCGAACGCGGCCCGGATCAGGCCGAACAGCAGGAACAGGAAGAACAGGGCTCCGAGGAAGCCGAAGAAGCCGAAGCCGTGGCCGAAGCCCCAGCCGTAGCCGACGTACGGCGCGACGGGGTAGCCGCCGGGTGTCACGACGACCTGGCCGGTCTGGGCCAGACCGCTGTTGACGCCCGCGTCGTAGGCGGTCACGCCGATGCCGATGGCGGCACCGACGAGGACGACGACGAGCAGGATTCGGGCGATGGTTCGTCCGGTCATGGGGTGGATCTCCTTGTGAGGGTGATGGGTTTCGACAGATCGAATCCTCGGGCCCGGATGTGTTCTGGCGATGAAGACGGAACGAAGACGCCGCGGAGGTTTGGCCCATAGGGCGGAACGCCGGACCCTCCCGCCTGCAGATTCGACGAGCCGTCATGACACCGTCGGCCGATTGGGTGGATACTTCACGGGCGAGGTCCAACCCGGAAGCTCACATCGCAACGCCGTCCCCCAGGCAGACCCCCACAGCCCAGCTCGGCTCGCCATCCCCGCGACCGCCTCGCATCCGCGCCACTCTTGTTGCGCGCCTCTCTGCCCGGTATCTGGCGGCATGGCCATCGTTGTCGCGCGCCCTCGCACGCGACCTCTGGCAGACGGGAGGCATGAGTCTTGGCCGGTTCCACCAACGGCGCCCAGAGGGCGTCACATCGCTCGCGGATCCGTCTCGTCGTCGGATTGCCGCTCATCGTTGTCCTCCTCGGCTCGCTGGCTGCGGCCCCTACGGTCGGCGCCACGACCTCCAGCAGGGTCCCGAACACAAGCGCCACGACCCTGACGACGACGACGATCGACCGTCCGTGGTATTCGACGGAACTGTTCTATCTCGGGCTCGTCAACTGCACCCGGACCGGTGGCTGGGTCCTCAGTGACGGCACCTGCCGCGGCTACGGCAGCGGTCACTACAGCGCCTATGTCCGTCCCCTGAACCTCGCCGCGGGTATCTCGACCGCGGTGAGCCGCCGTTACGCGAAGCTGCTCGCCGTCAGGGGTCTGTGCTCCCACTACGCCGACCACGACCCTGGCTATCGCCTGCGCCGTGCGGGCTACTACCGCTGGACGTGGGGCGAGAACGTCGGATGTCGCGATGGCTATGCGTCTCCCAAGGCCGCGGTCCTCGCATCGCACCTCTACTACCAGGGCGAGAAAGCATCCAACGGGGGCCATTGGAAGAACATCAAGAACGCGACCTTCCTCTGGGTCGGGATCGGGATCTGGCGCTATGGCAGTCGGACCCGTCTCGTCGTCGACTTCTACCGGCCCTGATCGGGCGGGTTCGTCGATCGACAAGAGGCCCGGCCGGAAGGCCGGGCCTCATCGTTTCCGGTGGTTGTCGCGGGGGCTCAGTGCGTCGCGAGGGCCCGCCGGCTGAGCTCGTAGGCGCGGGCGTGGTCCCCGGATTCCGCGGCGAGCTCGCCCCATTCGGTCAGGACCTCGCGGAGGCGAGCTGCCGGACCCTGCTCGGCCAGCGCCGCCGCCGTCTCGAGCAGCGAGGTCGCCTCTCCGACCTCGCCGCGCCGGCGGGCCGCCCGCGCGCCGGTGAGCAGCGCGGACAGCTCGGCCCGGCCGTTCCCGACCCGACGGGCTTCCTCGACGGCGTCCGCGGCGAGCGTCGCGGCGCGTCCGACATCGTCTCGACCGAGCGCGATCTGCGCCTGGGTGTCGCCGACGTGCGGCAGGAGGAACGTGTCGCCGGTTGCCTCCCAGCCGCTCCTGGCATCCGCGGCGTGCCGGTCCGCCTCGGCCAGGTTGCCGAGACCGAGATAGATCATCGCGAGCTCGTTGTCGATCGAGGCGGTCTCGCCACGGGCGTCGATCGCCCGGAAGAGGGCCAGGCTCTCGATCCCCGTTCGGATCGCGACCTCGAGATCGCCCGCAAGACGGTGGGAGTAGGCAAGCGTGTGGAGGAGGGTCGCCCGCCGTCGATCGTCGAGATCGACACCCAGTGCCTTGGCCTCCTGGAGAAGGCCGATCGCCGTCTTCGAGTCGCCACTGTGGGTGGCGACCGTGGCAAGGGCGACCAGCGTTCGTACGCGCAGGTCGGGATCCATCTCGACGCCCGCCGGGGCGGCGAGGAGCTCCTCGAACAGCGTTCGTGCCCGGGCCGGATCGTCCGATGCATGGTGGGCTGCCGCGAGCCAGTAGGTTGCCCGGCGCGCCTCGTTGCCGTGACGGCTTGCGGCGAGGATGGCCTGGGCTTCGGTCGCCGTGGCGATCGTTTCGACCGGCCGGCCGAGGCGGTACATGGCCTCGGCCAGGCCGAGCAGGGACAGGCCCCGCTCGAGACCGGCGGGATCCTCGTCGAGGATCGCCTGGAAGCGGTCCGCGGCGGCCTGCCAATCGCCGCTGGCGAGGCGAAGCTCGGCTTCGACCCTGCGCCAGTGGGTGTCCTCATCGGCGAGGAACTCGCCGGGCACCGTTCCGAGGCGGCGGGCAAGGAAGCGAAGGGCCGCCATCGACGGCTTGATCAGGCCGTTCTCGAGGGCACTGATGTAGGCCTTCGTGTAGCGCGGCTCCGCAAGGGCCTTCTGGGTCAGCCCCGCCCTGGTCCGGGCCGCCTTCAGGCGCGCGCCCACCTGTCGGGCGAGATCGAGGTCCTCTACGGCAAGACTGCGTCGGTTGCGGGTCGTGGTTGGCATCCGTGCATCATACGCACCCGTTCAAGCCCCAGTTGACCAGTTGCGCGGGCTCGATCAGGGAGACGCGTCTCCCCGGACGCGAACGCGATCCCTGCGGATGTTTATCAATACTTGCATCCTGCCGCGTCGTCTCTACCATGAGAGGTGCTTCCTCGCGCCTTGTGCCCGGGCGGAAAGGAGCACGCTGTGCGTACTCTTCGAGTCCGAGCCTTTCTCGCATCCATCGCATTCGCCGCAACCGCCCTCCTGGTATCGGTCGCAACGGTCCTTGCCGACGGAAGTCCGGGTCCCATCCCGAAGTAGTCTCAGGTCCCTCGGGACACCACCGGACCAACCGAAACCCACCGAGATGCCCGCGGCTCGAGGCTCGAGGGGAGCCTGACCCGGGATCGACGTCGCGACGGCGGGGGCGCCGCGGCGTCCGAACCCGATCCCACTCGATCAGCCCTGGATCAGTCATGGAACAGCCCCGGATCAGCCGCTCATGCGCCGGGCGATGGCCTGGCGCTCGCGTCGACGCCGGGCAATCAGGGGACGAGCGGTCGCGACGGCCTCGTTGGCGCGATCGGCCGACCGCGCATCGAAGAACATGCTGATCACTTCCTGCATCCCGATCCAGACGGCGATCCGGCCGGACGGTCGCTCGCCCGGCTCCACCCGGATATGGCTGATCGCGTCGAGCGAGAACGACTGGGTGCCACTCCTCGGTCGGCGGTCACCGCCGTCCCGGGCGACGACGAGGCGGTCGGTGGTGACGAACATCGCCGCGCCGATCCCTCGCAGGACGAACAGGAGCTCTTCGCCGGGTGCCAGATCCGGCTGGACGGTCGGTGGCAGGCCGCGCAAGTCGTCATCGACTGGCGGAGCATCCGCCGGGCGACCGGTTCGGGCGATCGGCCGGCGCGGCGCCCGGTCTGGCACGTTTCGGCCTCCTCGCCGCTTGGGAGGGAGTTCCCTCGGCGACAGGATAGCCGATCCATGGTTGGCAATAGTGTCCTGACGCTCGTCCGCGTCTCGCGCAGGTCAACGAGCGCCGCGGGCGTCCTGACCGGGGATGCCCCGCCGTGCGAGCTCGGCCGCGAGGGCCTCGAGGTCGTCGGCCGGCACGTAGACGGCCGGCACGCGGAGGAATCCCCACTTGACGCCCTCGCGGAAATCGATCCGGACGCCGCCGTGGGGGCTGCCGCCGAATGTCACGTCACCGTGGCGGAAGCTCCGCCGGACGCCGATCGCGGTGACCCACAGGAACGGCCCCTCGATCCGCCACGAGGCCAGGTTCGCGACTGGTGTTCGGAACCGGTACCAGCCGAACCGGATATCGAGGTCGCCGTCCAGATCGAGCCAGGCGTTGTCCGACCGGACGCCGAAGAACATCAGGACCGGCCATGATCGCCGGCCGACGCGGATCGGGAAGCGGATCGGCGGCATCGCCGAAGCGTAGACCAAGCCGCCGGGCAGCCCATCGGGATGGGATGCCCGGCTCCCTGGATTCGTCAGCCCGCGGCGAGGACCGCTGCGAGGCGATCCCAGGTCTCGATCGCGCCACGTACCATGCCGGTGGCGAGGGCGCCGTCGATCGACTCGACCGAATCGAAGTGGCCGACGGACGTGACCTTCGTGCCGCGGCCGACGTCCTCGAACCTGTAGGACTCGGGGCCGCCCATCGGGCCCACGCCCTCGACGTCGAACATGAAGGTCCACTCGTAGCGGGCGATCGGTGCGACGTCCAGGTATTCGCCGTAGAACGCGACGTCGTCGCGATCCGGGGCGGAGTTGACGTACCGCCACTTGCCGCCCGGCCGGACGTCCATCTCGACAACGGTTGTCGTGGTTCCGTGTTGGCCCCACCAGCGCGGGATGATCTCCGGATCCGTGAAGGCCTTCCACACCAGCTCGCGTGGCGCGTCGAACGTGCGCTCGAACACGAGGTCCGTGCCATCCGAGTAGATGGCGGTCGTCTCGTTGCTACCCCGGTCGATACGGGTCGCGGTCATCGTCGTTTCCCTTTCGTTGATCCTCGCTCGCCCGGACCTCGCGGAAGTAGGCGTCCAGGCGCTCGAAGCTCTCTTCCCAGTGGCGTCGGTATTGGTTCACCCAGTCAGCGATGTCCCGCAACGGACCCGCCCGAAGCCGTCGCGGTCGCCATTGCGCCTGGCGACCCTGCTCGATCAGACCGGCTCGCTCGAGCACCCGGAGATGCTTGGAAATGGCGGGCTGCGTCATGTCGAACGGTGCCGAGAGATCCTTGACCGTTGCCTCGCCGGAGGCGAGACGGGCCAGGATCGCCCGACGTGGCGGGTCGGCGAGGGCGGCGAACGTGGTGCTGAGGGGATCGGGCTGCTGCATCGCCAATCACTACGTGGTTATATAACCTGACGGTACTTTACATCCCGTGCCCCGGATGTCAAGCCTCTGGCTCGCCTTCCTTGCCCGTCGTTCGCTCGGCGACCTGTCAATACCCCCAGGGAGTCTTGACACGACGGTGGTATGATCTCCAGGTACGGCTTGTCAAGACTTGACAAGCCCCTCCTCATGTCCGGCTGGTTCGGGCACGAGGGTCGGCGTGGCGCGGGAGTGCGGGACCCGCGCGAATGGAGCCCGACGCGATCGGGCGGGAGGACAGGTTTGGCGGTCGGTGTTGCAGCCGAGATCAAGAGCAAGCTGAGCGTCGTCGATGTCATCGGCGAAACGGTCCAGCTGAAGAAGGCGGGGACGACCTTCAAGGGCCTCTGCCCCTTCCACGGGGAGAAGACACCGTCCTTCACCGTGACCCCGGGTCGCGATTCCTGGAAGTGCTTCGGGTGCGGCGAGGGCGGCGACGTCATCAGCTTCGTGATGAAGCGCGACAGCCTCTCGTTCCCCGAGGCGCTCAAGGTCCTCGCGGCGAAGGCGGGCGTCGAGATCGACGAGCGGACGACCCGCGAGGATGCCCGGAAGGCTCGCCTCCGCGACGTGCTGGAGAGCGCGATCGCCTTCTACCACGCGGTGCTGACCGGCTCGAAGACCGGCAAGGCCGCCCTCGACTATCTCCGGGGCCGGGGTTTCAGCGACGAGACGATCCAGAAGCACCAGCTCGGCTATGCGCCGGGTGGCTGGGACACGCTCGCTCGGCAGCTCGCGGCGAAGCGCCAGGTCCGGGCCGACGACCTCGTCGAGGTCGGCCTCGCCCAGCCGCGCCAGTCGGCCCGCGGCGGCGTCTACGACCGCTTCCGCGAGCGGGTGATCTTCCCGATCCGGGACATGAACGGCGGGCCCGTCGGGCTCGGCGGCCGCATCCTTCCCGCGACCAACGGAGCGGACGGCGAAGTGGAGAGTCGGCAGGGCATCTCCGAGGTCGAAGGCGGAGCTCCGCGACGCCATTCGCCCGAGGATCGAGACCACGGGCCGAAATACCTCAACTCGCCGGCCACACCGCTCTTCGACAAGAGCCGGACGCTGTACCTGATCGACCGGGCCAAGGCGTCGATCCGGAAGACCAACCAGGCGGTGATCGTCGAGGGCTACACCGACGCCCTCATGGCCCACCAGGCCGGCTTCGAGAACGTCGTCGCTTCGCTCGGCACGGCCCTGACGCCCGGCCAGATCGCCGTCCTGACGCGCTACGGCAAGCGGATCGCGCTTGCCTACGACGTCGACGCCGCCGGCGAAAAGGCGGGGACGGTCGGCGTCAACGCCCTGGAGGGGATCATCCCGCAGCTCGCCAGCGATGGTTCCGGCGTCGAGCTCGACGAGGTCCGCGTCGTGCGCCTGCCTGACGGCAAGGACCCCGACGAGGTCGTCCGCGACAGTCCGGACCTGTGGCGCGAAGAGGTCCGGACGGCCCAGCCGATCGTCGACTACCTCATCGATCAGTACGCGAAGGCGTTCGATCTCAAGACGCCGGGCGGCAAGACCCGCTTTGTCAATGCGATCGTCCCGACGCTTCGAGTGATTCCGCCGGTCATGCGCGACGCCTACCTCCAGACGATCCATCACGTGTCGGGTGTCGAGGAACGCACGGTCCTCGAGGTTCTGCACCAACGGCCCGAGGCGGCCGCCCTCCAGGGCCGGATCACGGCCGACGCGGTGATCGGCGCGGCCGACGCCCTGCCGGTCGAGCGGATCCTGGCCGCGATCACGCCGGTCGAGGAGGAGCTCCTCCGCCTGATCATGCTCGTCCCGGAACAGCAGCTCCGGGCCGGCGACGAGATCGGGCCCGACCAGCTGCCGTCGACGCCGGCCCGCGAGCTGTTCCGGGCGATCGTCCTGCAACGTGACGCGAACGACCAGGGCGTCCATCCGCCGTTCTCGATGTCGGCGTTGATGGCCGGTCTCGACGACGAGACCCGCGGCCTCGCCCAGGCGATCCTGGCCCGGCCGTCGCCGGACCTTGCCCGCGTCGGCGCGGAGCGGATCGCCTACGCGGTCGACCACTGCCTGCTCCGGCTCGAGCGCTCACGTCTCGACGAGCGGGCCGACTGGGTCGCCGGCGAGCTCCTCGCGGCCGCGGGCCGCGGCGACCGGGAGACGGTCGTTCGCCTCGTCGACCTCCAACGCCAGAACAACGAATCCCGTCGCGCCGTCGATCGCCAGATCGAACAAGCGACTGTCCTCGTCCGGGCCTGACCGGACGCTCACTGAACCAACCGGACCCGATCCCGATACCCGGAGGCACACCCATGGCAGATCCCTTGGACAAGCAATTGGTCGAGGCGGTTCTCACCCGTCCGCGTCGGGCGAAGGCGGACGTGGAAGAGGCGCGACTCGCGACCCGCAACCTGCGGGCCGCGAAGGTCGTGCTGCCGAAGGTCGCCGACGACGACGACGATCTCGGCCTGGGCTCCGAGCCCGGCGGCGACGGCGTCGCGGAGGCCGAGACCGGCGACGTCGGCGTCGAGGTCGTCGGCGAGAACGGCGAGGCGGTCGACAACAAGCTCCCGGCCGAGGCGCCGGCCAAGCTCGACGCGGCCGAGCTCGAGGAGCCGTCCGCGGAGGATCTCGAGGCGATCTCCGCCGACATGATCGGGATCGACGACCCGGTCCGGATGTACCTCAAGGAGATCGGCAAGGTCGCCCTGCTGACCGCCGAGGAAGAGGTCGTCCTGGCGAAGGCGATCGAGCTCGGCGAGCAGCTCGTCGAGGAGCCCTGGAAGGGCGTCGTGTCGCTCCATGAGTGGACGCTCCACGACACGGAGCGGAAGACCCGGACGACGAAGCAGCAGCACCGCCTGCCGCTCGGCGAGGAGGCCCACCGCCTGGTCCACGATGCCATCCATGCCAAGGCGGCAAAGGACCTGCTCGTCGCCTCGCCGGACTTCCACCTGATCAAGGCCGGCCGCGACGCCCAGACGGACGGGACGAAGAATCTCCTGAAGGAGGCCCGCAAGCTCGTCGCCGGCTACACGGAGAAGCCCACGCCGGAGGCGTTCCTGACGCTCCTCGACTGGGCCTATCTCGCCGTCCACAACGGCGACCTCGACTCGCGCGACAACGTCGGGCTCCGGGCGATCTACGACTGGACGCGCGACGAGGTCGCGTTCCCCGCCCTCGAGCGCTGGATCACGACCGGCAACGATGCCGATCTGCTCAAGAGGATGGGCTTCGACCCCGAGGTCCCCCTGAACACGAAGCTGGCCCACCGCAAGGGCGAGCTCGTCCGGATCGGCCGCGACGCCCGCGAGCAGCTGACGTCGGCGAACCTCCGGCTCGTCGTGTCGATCGCGAAGAAGTACATCGGTCGCGGGATGTCCTTCCTCGACCTCATCCAGGAGGGCAACATCGGCCTGATCCGGGCGGTGGAGAAGTTCGACTTCGAGAAGGGCTTCAAGTTCTCGACCTACGCCACGTGGTGGATCCGCCAGGCGATCACCCGGGCGATCGCCGACCAGGCCCGGACGATCCGGATCCCGGTCCACATGGTCGAGACGATCAACCGCCTGATCCGCGTCTCGCGTCAGCTCCTCCAGGAGCTCGGCCGCGAGCCGACGGTCGAGGAGATCGCCGAGGCGATGTCGAAGGGCCAGGAGGTCCAGGTCACCCCGGAGAAGGTCCGCGAGATCATCAAGGTCTCGCAGGAACCCGTCTCGCTCGAGACGCCGATCGGCGAGGAGGAGGACTCCCACCTCGGCGACTTCATCGAGGATCGCGGCGCCCTGGCCCCGGCCGAGGCGGCCTCGCACCAGCTCCTCAAGGAGCAGGTCGAGGCGGTGCTCGATTCATTGACCGGTCGCGAGCGGCGGGTCCTCCAGCTCCGGTTCGGCCTCGAGGACGGCCGGGCGCGGACCCTCGAGGAGGTCGGGCGGGAGTTCAACGTCACCCGCGAACGAATCCGCCAGATCGAGGCCAAGGCGCTCCGCAAGCTCCGTCACCCGAGCCGCAGCCGGAAGCTCAAGGACTACCTCGAGTAGAACGCGGGTCTGACCCGCAGGCTCAACGGGGCGGTGGCGGCTCGCCGGGCTCCGGACCGGTGAGGACGGGCTCGCCCGATCGCGACCAGTCGCTGAACGAGCCGACATAGAGGATCGGCTCGGGCAGACCGGCCAGCCGCATCGCGATCGCGTGGTGGAGCGCCGACGTCCCGCTCCCGCAGGACGTGACCACCGGGCCGGCGGTGCCGTCGGCGCCCAGCTCGCGGAACCGCGTGGCGAGCTCGGCCGGCGGGCGGAACTTCCCGTCGACGAGGTTGCCGTCGACGGGCGCATTGCGGGCGGTCGGGATGTGGCCGGCGACCGGGTCGACCGGCTCGGCCTCGCCGCGGTAGCGCGGCACGCCCCGGGCGTCGAGGAGCACGACCTCGCCGAGTCGTGACCGGAGCTGGACGCGGTCGATGACCCGGCTCCACTCGCCGGCCAGGTGGAACTCGGCCGGCGGCCACGCCGGGACGTCGGTCGACAACTCGCCGCCCGCGGCCGTCCACGCGTCGATCCCGCCGTCGAGGACGGCGACCCGCTCGTGGCCCAGCACGTCGAGCATCCACCACAGCCGGGCGGCGACCCAGCCGCCGACGTCGTCATAGGCGACGACCAGGTCGCCGTCGCCGATCCCGGCCGCCGCGAGCTCGGCCTCGAACACATCGGGAGCGGGCAGCGGATGTCGGCCGGGCGCGCCGTATCCGTCGAGGTCGGCAAGGTCGTCGTCGAGATCGAGGTGGATGGCGCCCGGCAAGTGTCCGGCCGCATACGCCGTGACGCCGCCGCCGGGCCGGCCGAGGTACCAGCGGACGTCGACGATCCGGAGGTCCGGTGCGCCTCGGGCGACGAGGGCGAGGAGCTCCTCGGCCGAGACCAGCGGGGACGACATGGTCATGGGCTCAGCATAGCCACAGCGACCGATCCCGATCACAGGTGGCGCAGGAATGCCTCGCGGTCATTCAGGAAGTCGCGGGTCAGGGTCACGTGCTCGAGATCGTCGAACCGGACGCGGCGGATGGGATCGTGGTCGAACGACCAGATCGCCGCGCCGGGCGCTGCCAGCAGGATCGGGGAATGCGTCGCCATGATCACCTGGCCGCCGGCGGCGACGAGCTCGTTGAGCAACGCGAGGAAGCCGAGCTGGCGCGACGGCGAGAGCGGCGCTTCGGGCTCGTCGAGGAAATACGTCCCGCCGGGCACGAACCGTTCGCGGAAGAACTCGATGAAGCTCTCGCCGTGGGAGCGGCTGTCGATGCCGTCGCCGTACCGCCGGCGGAGCTCGCCGAGCTCCTTGTGGAACGGTGCCGTCGCGAGGGCCCTGGCGTAGTCGGATCGGTCGGCGTAGGCGATCTCGACGGCGGCGAGCTCCCGCTCCAGCTCCGAACGGAGCGTCGCCATCCGCTGGGCGAAGCCGAAGAAGTCCTCGGCCCGCAGGAAGAAGCCGCGGTGCCGGCGACTCGCCCATGAGAGCCGGAGATCGGCGGCGAGGGCCCGCACCCCGACGAGGGTGTCGTCCTCGGCGGCCTCGGCGCGGCCCGCCGTCGTCGCGCGGGCGGCGATCGCCAGCGCCTCGAGGAGGGTCGACTTGCCCGAGCCGTTCTCGCCGACGAGGATGGTGATCGGCTCCTCGAACACGAGGTCCGGGAGCGAGCGGATCACCGGGACGTCAAAGGGGAATCCGGTCCGAGTCACGATGCGTTTGGCCGACAGCGACGCCCGGATGAGGTGGATCACGTCGCCATCTTCGCCGGTCCGGCTCGGGGGAGTCGGCCGGGCGGCCCGTGCTATCCTTCGGCCGGCGCCGCGACGGCGCCCCGGTTCGCAGCCACCCCGGCGGTCGCTCGAACCCTCGCTCCGGCGTAGCTCAGTGGTAGAGCGGGCGGCTGTTAACCGCTTGGTCGTAGGTTCGAGTCCTACCGCCGGAGCCAACCTTCCCCGACACAAACGAACGACCGGCGCGGAGTCCGCACCGGTCGGGTCAGGATCGAGTCTTCGCGGCCGGGCCGCGCGGCGATCAGCGGGGCTTCGTCCGGAAGGTGGCCAGGTGGGCCGTCCACTCGGACGTGCGCCCGTCGGGCGATGAGCTGCGGCCGTGCCAGCCGCAGACGCAGGTGATCGTCTGGGCCTGGTGCTTGTACTCGGCGATCACGTGCTTCAGGGGCTCGGTCGACGGCTGTGCCGCGGGCCGGGGGGGACGCATGGTTCCGCTGGACATGGGCTGCTGTCCTCCTCTGCTGATCGGGATCGGCCGACGCTGGCCGGTCCTGGAGGGCCATCGACCTAGCGGGGACGCGCGCGACGGTTGCGCGAAGAAGCATTCTACCCGGAATCGGCCGAATCCGCCCGACGCGTCACGAATCCGTCGCGTTCCAGCCCTCGATCACACGCCGATCGTGCTCCCAGCCGAGCTCGGACAGGCTGGCCGTGGCGAGCTCCAGGCGCGACCCGATGACCGCCGGCTGCTCGATCCAGCGGGCCGCCAGG
This sequence comes from Candidatus Limnocylindrales bacterium, assembly GCA_036276275.1. Taxonomy (GTDB): domain Bacteria; phylum Chloroflexota; class Limnocylindria; order Limnocylindrales; family CSP1-4; genus CF-46. The sequence continues at coordinate 2,595 of DASUPH010000346.1, read as the reverse complement.
ACCCGCAGGATGTGACCGTGGCTGAAGATCAGGACGTCGCCCCCCATCGGCAGCGTGGCGGCGATCAGCCGATCGGCTCGCCGACCGAGATCGACGAGGCTCTCGCCGTCGACGATCGGATGGCTCCAGACCGTCCAGCCCGGGACATCGACGGCGATCTCGACGCCGGTCCGGCCCTCGTACGCGCCGTAGTCCCACTCCCGGAGGCCGTCGACGAGCTCCACGCGATCCGCGAAGCCGGCGAGCCGGCACGTGTCGAGCGCCCGCCCGAGCGGGCTGGACAGGACGCGGCTGAACGTCCGGCCGCGGAGCACGCGACCGAGACGCTCCGCTTGCTCGCGGCCGTGGTCCGTCAACGGGATGTCGGTCCGGCCCGTGTGGCGGCCCGTCCGCGACCATTCGGTCTCGCCGTGCCGGGCGAGGACGAGCCGGGTCGGGGAGGGGAGCGCGGGCTCCGCCGGTTCGGCGTCCCGGGCCGCGCCGCTCACAGACCGGCCGGTCGGATCGCCGCCTCCGGCTCGGCGTCGAAGAACGGCCGCGATCGCCAGCCGAACAGGGATGAGAGGAAGACCGCGGGGATCTGGCCGATCCGGGCGTTGTACCGGTAGATCTGATCGTTGTAGAGCTCACGCCGGTCGGCGATCATCGCCTCCAGCCGCTCGATCTCCTGCTGGAGCGAGAGCACGTTCTCGGCAGACCTGACCTCCGGGTAGCGCTCGACCGTCGCGAACAGGGTCCGGAGGGCGCGGCTGGTCGCCTCCGATGTCGCCGCCTGGACCGGGATCGGGGCGTTCCGGGAGAAGGCGGCCCGAGCCTCGGTCACCTCGGTCAGGACGTTGCGCTCGAAGGTCATCACGCCTCGGACCGCATCGACCAGGGCCGGCAGCTGGTCGTGCCGCTGCTGGAGGGCGACCTCGATGTTCGCCCACGCCTTGTCGATCCTGCGGGCCAACGCCACGACGTCGTTGTAGGTCGCCGCGACCAGGAACACGAGGATGGCGACGACCGTGCCGACGGCGAAGGTGGCGGCGAGGACGGCCGGGTTCACGGGCACGCCGCCGTCAACGACGCACCTGCGATCCGGGGGGTCGTCGGAAGCGCCGCCCGGACGGTCATCGGATCGTTCCGTCGAGCACGAGCGCGAGGGCCATCGCCGAGCCGATCGACAGGACCGCCCCGAGGAGCCCGACGATGAACTGGAGCTGGTGCCGGGCGGCGGCCGTCGCCGGGGCCCCCAGCGACACGATCAGCGGGACCTCGTCGGACGCGGCGATCACGAGATCGCCCGGCGCGATCTCGAACGTGGCCGCGACGCGCGCGGCGATCTCCGGGTCCGGCGGGGGCGGTGGGGTCGCGGCCGGATCGAGGACCGGCGCTCGGACCGGGTGGCCGATCCCGAAGCCCTCGATCGCCGCGTTGCCCCACGCTTCGGCCGGGCTGTCGGCGAGGATCCCCGCCTCGCGTGCCTCGGCGAGGTCGGCGGCGATCTCCGGATCCGACGCCGGGTCCGCCGATCCGTTGACGACGTTGGCCGATGCCGGGTCGTCGAGCTCGCCGAAGGGCAGCACCTGGCCGATGACCGTCACGACCTCGCCCGGGTCGATGCGGGCCTCCTGGTAGTGCCGCCGTCCGCCGCCGGCCGCGAGGACGCTGCCGCTGTTGCCGAGCACCGTCGGCGCCCCGCGCGTGTCGTAGTGACCCCACGGGTCGCCGCCCGGGTCGCGCACGGTCAGCAGCGCCGCGATCTGGGACTCCCGGTCGGGCCCGGGTCCGAACGCGGAACCGATCCGCGGCATCAGCCCCGGCGGGTCGCCGTCCCACGAGCCGCTGGTCCCGTCGAAGCGATCCGGGACGTCGAACCGTGCGCCGCGCGGGAAGACCCGGACCGCACCGGTCGTGTCCCGGACCCGGAAGCCGACGGCCCGTTCTTCGGTGAAGATGTCGCGGCCGTCGCCGTCGCTCGCCTCGCGGACCCGGGCCCGGTAATAGAGGCACGGCGCGCTCTGGAGCGGCGACACGAGCGTCAGCTCGAGCGCCTCGGCCGGGCCGCTGACGAGGACCTCGCCGACCGCCAGGGCCGAGATCCGTGACGTCGACGTCCCGCTGATCCGTCGGGCGGCCCGGAAACCACCGAAGCCGCGGGCGAGGAGGATCAGGCCGATGACGATCCCCACCGCGGCGAACGCGGACAGGGTCAGGTCGGTCGGCAGGTGGACGCGGATCATCGCCCGTTTTCAGCCGGCGCAGGACTTCGAGTCGAGCGACAGACTGCCGGCGTTCGCCTCGGCGGTCAGGTCGATCCGGACCGCGGCCGCGGCATAGCCGGGCGTCTCCCACGTGTCACCGGTGCGGGTCAGGCCGTGGGATCCGAAGTCGTTCGACGCGGCGACGCTGGCGTGGGTGTCGACGTGCAGCCCGGCCCCGGTCGGGAGGCAGATCGCGATCGACCCGGCGTTGGCCTGGAGGCGGCCCGTGAGCGAGCGGTTCGGCAGCCACAGGGTCGCCGATCCTGCATTCGCCTCGAGGGACAGCGAGCCGAGGGCGGCCACCTCCCTCAGGTCCACGCGGATCGAGCCTGCGTTCCGGACGACCGAC
>DASUPH010000345.1:0-3932 GCA_036276275.1 Candidatus Limnocylindrales bacterium | reverse complement strand
CCAGGTGATGTACTGCCGACCCGTCCAGACCGCGACCGGGAACTCACGCCCGTTCGAACCATCGAACGGCGGCTCGCGGGGTGGCGCCGGCGGCAGCTGCCAGCACTCGTCGAACCGCCAGGCGCCGGTGACGCCGAGGAGGTAGCCCCCCGTCCAGACCGTCCCGGCGCTGACCCCGGGGCACGGCCCGCTCGAGCCCCAGACGCCAGTCAGCGGGTCGAACGTCGCGCCATGATCGGTCGACACGATGAGGTCGCCGGCACCCGCGAATCCGATTCCGGCCTCCATGGCGTCGATCGGCGCGTCACCGTGGCTCCACGTCCCGGTCGCAGGATCGAGGACGGCCCACTGCGGTGACCCCGTCGCTCCGTCCCCGAATGCGATGACGAACAGCCGGCCGGCGGCGACCGCGGCGGTCTGCCAGCCGGTCCGGATCGGGGCCGCGGGAAGCGTCGTCCAGCGGTCCGTGGCCGGGTCGTACGCCGCCGCCGCGTTCGAGGTGACGACGTAGAGCCTGTCGTCCAGCCACGCTCCGATCGGCTCCTTGCCCGTCAGCGGCGACGTCGCGATCTTCCGCCACGCGTTCGACGTCGGGTCCCAGGCCGCGCCGTCGAGGCGGGTGGTCTCGCCGACCCAGCCACCGAACACGACGACCTCCTGGCCGGTCCAGGCCATCACCGGGAAGCTTCGCCCCTGGATCGGGGCGTTCGGGATGATCCGCCAGCGGTCCTTGGCCGGGTCGTAGGCCGCGCCGTTCCGAGGCAGGGTGCCGTCAAACACGCTGTGGCCCGGCTCGGACGACGACGAGACCCCGCCCCAGACGACGGCTTCCGTCCCCGTCCAGACCATCGCGTGGTCGATCCGGCCATCGATCGGCGGGAGCTTCGTTGCTCGCCAGGTCCCCGGGATCACGAACTCGGGCGGGTCCACCGGCACGACCGCGGTCACGATGAAGCGCTCGCGGCACCACGCCACCTCGCCAGGGTCTCCGCAGTCGAACGACGCCGGATCGTCGAAGTGGCCGGTGACGCGAAACCACCCGGTGTCGGGCATCGCGAGCTTTGGCGTCAGGTAGACGGGGAGGCCGGTGAAGAAGTCGGGTTGACCGTCCGTCGAGATCCACCGGTTCGACGTCTTGCCGCCATACGACCGGTCTCGCGCCGTCACGGGCTCGAACGTCAGGTCGCGACCGCCGAAGCAGACCATGCGCTCGAAGGGCTGGAGCGCGGCCACGTTCGACAGGCTGAGGTCGGTCGGACAGGTCGGCGGCGCTTCCACGAGGCTCGTCGCGGCGATCGTCGCGGGCATCCAGGCCAGGTCGCCCTCCAGTCGGAAGCCGGCATCGGTGTCGCCGAAGTGCTGGATGAGGAACGACAGGACGCCGTCGTGCTCGATCGGCCCGCCGACGATGAGGACGGTCTGCCCGACCGACACCGGCAGATCGGTCGGCATCGCGATCTCCCGGATCGCCCGAGCCACCTTGTCGGCACCGAGGCCCGTCGGGCCTCGGCTCGCCAGGCCGGGCGACGCCTCGTTCGAGGGAGCCATCGCATCGGGAGATCCGCTCGGTCGCGTCGAAGGCGGGGCCGACGAGCGCAGGCCGATGCCGACCGCGACGACCGCCACGGCCGCTGCGGCCGCGAGGCCCGCGAGCCATCGTGGGCGGGCCGGGTGTCGCTGCCCGAGCGCCGCAGCATCTGCCTTGATCCGCGGCCCGAGCTCGGCCGGCGGCCGGATGTCCCGAGCGGGATCGAACAGGTCGCGAAGCGCGTCGCGCTCGGTGCTCATCGCACGTCTCCGAGACGGCGTCGAAGGATTACGAGGGCGGCATTCAGCCGCGACTTCGCCGTCCCCGTCGGGATCCCGAGGACCGCCGCCACCTCGGGCAAGGTCAGGTCGGCGAGGTAGTGGAGCGCGACGACGGTTCGCTGGTCGATCGTCAACCCGGCAAGCGCTCGGTGGAGGTCCGTCAGCGCGTCGACCTCCGAAGCGGGATCGGTCCGACCCGGGCGGCGTTCGACGACCATGACCGCCGCCGTCAGGTCGGCCGGCCGGACCTGACGCCGAACGCCGCGGTGGTGATCGCGAGCACGGTTGACGAGGATCCGTCGCAGCCAGGGCACGAATCGATCGGTATCACGGAGCCCCGGCAGCTGCTGCCAGGCGGCCAGGAACGCGTCCTGTGTCACGTCCTCGGCCATCTCGGGGCCGGCGACGACGACGGCCAGCCGATACAGGTCGGCGACGTGCAGATCGACCAGTTCGTTGAAAGATTCACGATCGCCCTTGCGTGCTCGCGCGACGAGATCCAGCGGGTCCTCCCTCGTGCTCGACGTTCCAGACGTCCGGCGGCGCCAGATGGTTCGGTCGATCTGCCAACCGTGGGGTGCCGCCCCCGGCGTTGTCCAGCCGGCGCCGGAATCGGCGCATCGGCCGACCTTGCCGGCGCTATGCTTCGGCCGCTCCGAATGGCAGACGGCACGAATGAGGGCACATGAACATCTGGCTCGCGATCTTCCTGTTCCTCCACGTCATGGGGGCGATCATTGCCTTCGGGCCCGTGTTCTCGTTCCCGATCATCGGGGCGATGGGCGGCAAGGAGCCGCAGCACGCGAACTTCGCGACGCGGGTCGGCTCGGCGATCAGCGAGCAGCGGGTCTTCCCGCTCGCCGTCTTCCAGGGCGTCACGGGCGTCGGCCTGATCCTCGTGACCGGGGCCAATCTCCTCGCCACCCACTGGCTCCTGGTCGGGATCGCGCTCTACCTGATCGTCCTCGGCTACAACATGTTCGTCCAGACGCCGACGGTCAAGAAGATCATCGCGATGACCTCGACGCCGCCGCCTCCCGACGCATCGGGACCGCCGCCGGAGCTGCTCGCGGCGATCCGGAAGGTCCAGCGCGGCGGGATGTTCAGCGCGGTGATGATCGTCCTGATCGTGATCCTGATGGTGACCAAGCCCCTGTTCTGACGTCCGAACGAGGCGCTCCCGGCGACGCGGCTACCATGACGGCAGGCAACCACCGCCGAGCCGCAGGAGTCCCGGACCGATGCCATACGTCGCGATCACCGTCCCCGAGCTGCTCGGTCGCCTGGGCGACACCGCCCACCTCGATGCGGACCACCTGGTCATCGACGATGAGGCCGGGTTCCGCGGTGACGTGGTCCGGGATCTCGCGTGGACGGCCGCGTTCGCCCAGGAGGGCCCGGCCCTCGATGCCGCCCGCTGGCTGATCCACGAGGCGGCACGCGTGCTCGGCGCCCACAGCGCCAGCATCCATGAGCTGTACATGGCTCGCGGCCGCGGCGAGGTCCAGGGGTTCACCGTTCCGGCGATCAACCTCCGGGCCCAGACGTTCGACATGGCCCGGACGGTCTACGAGACCGCCGCGTCGAACGATGTCGGAGCCGTGATCCTGGAGCTCGCCCGGAGCGAGCAGACCTACACGTTCCAGCGCCCGATCGACTACTCGACCGCGGTCCTCGCCGGGGCGATCGCTGCGGGCTGGCGCGGTCCGGTGTTCATCCAGGGCGATCACTACCAGTTCAACGCCAAGAAGTACGCGGCCGACCCCGAGGGCATGACCCAGGAGATCGAGCGCGCCTGTCGGCTGGCGATCGATGCCGGCTATCGCAACATCGACATCGACTCGTCGACCCTGGTCGACCTGGCGAAGCCGACCCGCGACGAGCAGCAGCGCGAGAACTACGTCCGGGCAGCCCAGCTGACCGCGCTCATCCGCTCGCTCGAGACCGACGGCGTCACGATCAGCGTCGGCGGCGAGATCGGCGAGGTCGGCAAGGAGAACTCGAACGAGGAGGAGCTCGTCGCCTATCTCGACGGCTACCGGCGGGAGCTCGATTCCCTCGCACCCGGCGCCGTCGGGATCAGCAAGGTCAGCGTCCAGACGGGGACGTCGCACGGCGGCATC
>DASUPH010000344.1:0-19185 GCA_036276275.1 Candidatus Limnocylindrales bacterium | reverse complement strand
GCCGGGTCGCGTCGCCGCGGCGATCAGCCGGATCCCGCGGCGTCTCGGCTATCACCTCGGTCCCGAGTGACTCGCGACGCGGCCGACGAGTCGGCTAGACGACCTGGCGTGGAGCCGAATGCCGAGTGGCCGATCACGGTCGTGGCTCGCTGGAACGATCCCGGCTACGACGGCACGAGGGTTCCCTTCGGGCTCGGGTTCGCCGCGGTCTGGACCTGGGTCATCCTTGCCCCCGTCGCGGTGAGCGCGCCGATCGAGCCGCGCTTGCTCCTCATCCCCCTGATCATGGGCATCGTGTTCGGTGGGCAGTGGCTTCTGCGTCGACCCTCGGACATCCAGATGGAGCTCGCGCCCGCGCGGCTGCGGATCCAGCCAGGGGCCGGGACGGCCTGGATCGAGCTCCCGAGGCTGCAGGCCGGGACCTTGAGCGTGGCCGGGACCAGTTTCGACTGGCGCGAGCGTCTCGTCGTGCTGGCCGAGTCGTCGGGACGCGTCGTGCTCCGAGCCCGAGCGGGGCTCTGCGCCGTTCAGTTCCGGGACAACACCGACGCGAACGAGGAGTGGTGGCGATCCACGATGCCGGCCGGAACCAGCCCGAAGCAGCCACCGTCCACCCTGGCGGCGGCGCCCCTGATCGGCGCCTGGTGGCCGGATCCCGGCGCTCGGCAGAGCGCCCGTGGCAGCCTCGGCTTCCTTTCGCGCTGGAGGGAGCCCACCCTCGTCACGTACGCGTCCTGGGATCGGCGGCAGCGGCGGATGAACGCCCTGTTCGCGATCGCGTTGCTGCTGTTCGTGTACGGGCTCGCGGTCGTCTCGACGTGGCCCTGGAGCGCGGCCGAGATCGTCGCCTTCGTGCCGCCCGGTCTCGTGATGCTCGCCATCCCGGTCCGGCTACTGCTGCGCTGAGCGATCTCCGACGCGTCGGGGCGTGCTAGCCTCGGCCGATCCGAACGAGGTGGCGTTCCGGGCGATGATCGACGTGGCCGCACCCGCCGTTGCCGGCGCAGATGAGATCCTGACCCCGGACGCGATCGCCTTCGTCGCCGATCTCCAGCGGCGCTTCGGCGCGCGTCGGGAGGCGTTCCTCCAGGCCCGCCGCGATCGGCAGGCCGCGATCGACGCGGGCGCCGATCTCGACTTCGACCCCACGACCGCCAACATCCGCGACGGTGACTGGACTGTTCCGGCGGCGCCGTCCGACCTCGACGACCGGCGGGTCGAGATCACCGGTCCGGCGGAGCCGAAGATGATGATCAACGCCCTGAACTCGGGCGCCCGCGTGTTCATGGCCGATCTCGAGGACTCCCTGAGCCCGACCTGGGCGAACGTCGTCGGCGGCCAGGCCGCCCTCCGTGCGGCCGTCCGCCACGAGCTCGCGTTCGACAGCCCGGAGGGCAAGGCCTACCGCCTGAACGAGCACGTTGCGACGCTGGTCGTGCGCCCGCGTGGCTGGCATCTCCACGAGCGCCATCTCCTCGTCGACGGCTCGCCGATCAGCGCGTCGCTGTTCGATGCCGGGCTCTACCTGTTCCACAACGCTGCCGAGCGCGAGCGACGGGGGAGCGCCCCGTATTTCTACCTGCCGAAGCTCCAGGCCGCCGGCGAGGCCGGGCTCTGGGCGGACGTGTTCGCATGGGCAGAGCCACGGCTGGGCCTGACGGCCGGCGCGATCCGGGCGACGGTCCTGATCGAGACGATCCACGCCGCGTTCCAGATGGACGAGATCCTCCACGGCCTCGGACCGTACGCGGCCGGGCTGAACGCCGGCCGCTGGGACTACCTGTTCAGCTCGATCAAGACGTTCCGCGGTCGGCCGGATCGCGTGCTCCCGCAGCGGTCGCAGCTGACGATGGCGACGCCATTCATGCGGGCCTACACGGAGCTGCTCGTCCGGACGTGCCACCGGCGCGGCGCCCACGCGATCGGTGGAATGGCGGCGTTCATCCCGTCGCGACGCGACGCCGGGGTCAATGCGACCGCGATGGCGAGGGTCCGTGACGACAAGGAGCGCGAGTCGCGGGACGGTTTCGACGGGACGTGGGTGGCCCATCCCGACCTCGTCCCGCTCGCGACCGAAATCTTCGACGCCGTTCTTGGCGACCGACCGAACCAGAAGGATCGGCTGCGCGAGGAGGTCAGCGTCACCGCATCAAATCTGCTCGACTTCCGCGTCCCGGGTGGCCAGGTGACCCAGGCCGGCGTGCGGCTCAACATCGACGTTGCGCTGCAGTACCTCGACGCCTGGCTCGGCGGGAACGGCGCAGCGGCGATTCACAACCTGATGGAGGACGCGGCGACCGCCGAGATCAGCCGCTCGCAGCTGTGGCAGTGGCGGACGATCGGCACCCGTCTCGACGACGGCCGATCGTTGACGGGTGGCCTCTACACGGCGATCCGCGACGAGGTCCTGGCCGAGCTCCGCTCTTCGCCCGGCGCCGGCGCGGGCTACGGCAACCTCGCGGAAGCAGCCGAGCTCCTCGACGGGCTCGTCCTCGACGACGAGTTCGCCGAGTTCCTGACGCTCGGAGCCTACGGCCGGCTCGACTGAGGCATGCGGCGCGGGTTCACCTGACCGCGGGCGCCTCAGGGGTCACATGCGCGCCTGGCGCGCATTGCGGCGAACGAGGATCGGTTCCATCGTCGTTTGGATCGCTGGGCGCGCATGACGGCGGTTGAGCAAGCCATGTCGCAGGGCCACCAAGCGGTTCCGTCGACGTAACGCGCGCGAGGCGCGCAATCGATTGCCGGTTCCGCGACGGCCCAGGAGGCGACGCGCGGATCTTTGTCCAGCGACTTGACAAAGATCCCGGTGGTGGTGCACTTTGTCCATCGACTGGACGAAGTTGGCCCGGAGGAGCGACCGGCCGTCCGTCGGCGGAGGCATGACCCGGCGCATGGCGCTCCCGACCAAGGCCACCCATCGCCAGACCCGCGTCCACAACGAGCGGCTCGTCGTCCGCACGCTCTACGACTTCGGGCCGATCAGCCGGGCGGAGGTCGCGCGTCTCACCGGTCTCACCAGGACCACTGTCTCCGACGTCGTCGCCGTCCTCCTCGACGACGGCGTCGTGCACGAGGTCGGCCGCGGCCCATCCAGCGGCGGCAAGGCCCCGATCCTCGTCGAGGTCGATAACGACGCACGTCTGGTCGTCGGGCTCGACCTCGGCGAGGAGCACTTCTCGGGCAGCCTCGTCAACCTCCGCGGCGAGATCCGCCGGAGCGTCGCGCTCCCGGTCGGCGGCCGCGACGGTGAGGCTGCCGTCCAGCTCGTCTTCGACCTGCTGGACCAGCTCCTCGAACGCGGCGCTGCACCGCTGCTCGGGATCGGGATCGGGACGCCCGGTCTCGTCGACAGCCGGACCGGAACGATCCGCCAGGCGGTCAACCTCGATTGGCGCGACCTGCCCCTCGGCCAGATCGTCAGCCAGCGGTACGGGGTCCCGACGAACGTCGCGAATGACTCGCAGGCGGCCGCCCTGGCCGAATACACGTTTGCCGGCGGCGATCGCGTGCCGAACCTGATCGCGATCCGGGTCGGCCGAGGCATTGGCGCCGGCCTGATCCTCCGCGGCGCGCTCTTCCAGGGCGACGGCTCGGGCGCCGGCGAGATCGGCCACATCGTCGTCGACGACGACGGAGCCCTCTGCCGCTGCGGCCGGACCGGCTGCCTCGAGACCGTCGCCGCCATGCTGGCGATCGAGACCCAGGCCGCCGTCGCCACGGGGCAGCCAACGGACCTCGCCGCCATTCGCTCGGCCGCCGACGCCGGCGAGGCCTGGGCGACGGACATCATCGACGCGGCCGGGGCGGCGCTCGGCCGCTCGATCGCCGCCCTCATCGGAGTGCTCGACGTCCAGCGGATCGTCCTCCTCGGGCCGGTCACGGCGCTCGGCGATCGCTGGCTGAGCGCGGTCCGCCGCGAGGCCGGCAGGCGAGCCCTCGCCCTCCTCGCCGACGACGTCGACATCCAGATCGGCCGGCCGACGACGAACATCGTGATCCGCGGCGCGTCGTCGCTTCTCGTCGCCCGCGAGCTTGGGCTGAGCCTCGTCCGATGACCGCTCCCATCCGTTCCGCCGGCGTTGCGGGCCCGCTCCGTGTCGGCGTCGACATCGGCGGCAGCAAGGTCGCCGTCCTCGTCGTCGCCGCAGACGACAGCGTGCTCGCTCGACGGTCCGTGGCGGCCGCGTCCGCCGAGCCCGACGAAGCGATCGCCCAGATCACGAATGTCATCCGCGACGCGGTCGATGAGGCCGGCGCGACGATGGCCGACGTCGTTGCGATCGGACTCGGCGTCCCCGGCCGCGTCGACCGGGCGACGGGCGAGGTGACGTTCGCCGTCAACCTCGGCTGGCAGCACTTGCCGCTCGGACAGCAGCTCGAGGCAGCGCTCGGCGTCCCGTGCGTCGTCGAGAACGACGTGCGCGCGGCGGCGGTCGGGCTCCACCGCGGGCAGCGCTACAGCAGCGTCGACGACCTGATCTTCCTTGGCATCGGGACCGGGATCTCGGCTGGCGTCATCCTCGACGGCCGGCTCCATCGGGGCGTCCGCGGTCTGGCCGGGGAGATCGGCCACGTTGTCCTCGATCCCGACGGCGCGCCCTGCGCCTGCGGCCTCCGCGGCTGCTTCGAGACGATCGCCGGCGGAGCCGGGATCGCCCACGCGGCCCGCGCCGCGCTCGATGCCGGCGAGTCCAGCTCGCTCGAAGCCGGTGTGGACGGTTCGGATCCAACCGCCGCGGATGTCTTCGCCGCTGCCGAGCGTGGCGACGGGCTGGCGGCCCGCCTGGTCGACGCGGCCGCGACCGCGATCGCCCGGATCGTCCACGAGCTCGTCCTCGCCTACGACGTCGAGCTCGTCGTGATCGGCGGCGGACTCAGCCGAGCGGGCGCACCCCTTCTCGATCCTGTCCGGTTCGTGCTGGCCCGGATCGCGGCGCCGTCGGCGTTCGCTTCGGAGCTGCTCGCCGAAACCGAGGTCCGCCTTGCCGGACCAGACGATGACATTGGGACTCGGGGCGCGATCGCCCTGCTGGATCCGGTCGCGAAGGAGGTGGTCGCACGCGAAACCGTCGGTTGAGCACATGTTCCGGAGTGAGATACTCGGACGGAGTGGACCACTCGTCACGCACAGTCATGGTGGTTTGCTGGAGGAGGAATTCATGATCGAGAGATTGAGGACAACGTCCGCCCTGGCGGTCGTCGTCATGATCCTGGTGGGCGCCTGCGGGAGCAGCGCGTCGCCGACGCCGGCTGCATCTGCGCCGGCTGCATCTGGGCCGGCTGCATCTGCGCCGGCCGCATCCGGGCCGGCCGCATCCGGGCCGGCCGCATCCGCGCCGGCCGCGGCGAACCTGCCGGCGGTCCCGACCGGCTACAAGGAGCTGGACCAGGCGCTGACCACGAAGGACTTCAACGGCAAGAAGGTCTCGATCCAGACGCAATGGACCGGCGGCGAAGGCACAGGCTTCGCAGCCGCCATCGCCGACTTCGCCAAGGCGAGCGGGATCACCATCCAGGTCGACAGCATCGGCTCGAGCCACGAGACCGTGCTCAAGACCCGCATCGCGGGTGGCAGCCCGCCGGACATGGCGGCGCTGGCGCAGCCGACCGGCGTGCTCGCGTACGCCGCCGACAGCAAGGTCAAAGACATCGCCGCGATCGTGGGCCCCGAGGGCACCGCGAAGCTCAAGGCTGAATTCCCGTCGACCATCGGCCTCACCAGCGAGGGCGACCACATCTGGAGCATCCCGACCAAGGCCGACGTCAAGTCGATGATCTGGTACCCGGTCAAGGCCTTTGCGGCCAAGGGCTACGCGGTTCCCAAGACCTGGGACGAGCTCGTCACCCTGGCCGACAAGATCAAGGCCGACGGCAGCCACCCGTTCTGCGTCAGCGCCGGCGGCCCCGGCACGGCGACGGGCTGGGAGCTGACGGACTGGGTCGAGGAGGTCCTCCTCAAGACCGAGGATCCGCAGGTCACCAACGACTGGATCAGCCACAAGATCAACTTCACCGACCCCAAGATCAAGGCCGCCTTCGACAAGGTTGGGTCGCTCCTGTTCAAGGACGGCTACGTCGATGGCGGTGGCCAGGCCATCGTGAACGCCGATCTCAAGACCGTCATGGATCCGATGTTCACCCAGGACACGGCCGCGCCCGGTTGCTGGATGCAGAAGATCCCCGTCTGGTACGGCCCGGACTTCTTCCCCGACAAGCGGACCAGTGGCGGCGCCACCTCGAAGTACGTCATCGGCGACAGTGGCGACATCGGGATCTTCCCGTTCCCGACGATCAGCGACAGCTTCAAGGGCGCCGAGGGATCGGCTGACTCGTTCATGGTCCTCAACGACCGCCCCGAGGTCCGCGCCGTTGCGGAGTTCCTGGCGACGCCGGAGGGTCTCGAGGGCTGGATCAAGGGCGTCGGCGTCCTGTCGCCGAACGTCAAGGTGCCGGCCGAGTGGTACGCCGGCAACTACAAGCTGAAGGTCGCGAACGACATCGCCAGCGGCGCAACCGCCATCGGTTTCGACGCCTCTGACCTGATGCCGCCGGCCGTCGGCCAGGGCAGCTTCTGGACCGGCATCTCCGACTGGGCCAACAGCAACGGGTCGAACACCGATACCGTGTTGAAGGCCATCGACGACAGCTGGCCCAAGTAGGCGGCGAATCGTCTCGTAGCTAGATCGCGGGGCGCCTCACCACGGGCGCCCCGCTACCATTCCGGCAACTTCCGCGGAGGGGCGAGGTGGCGGTGGACCGCACGCACCATTCGGGCTCATACGGCTCGTCGCGAACCGTGCTGGTCGGCAGCCTGATCGGGCTGATCCTCGCGGCCTTCGGCGTCAAGGTCTTGATCGACCCCCAGGGCGGTCAGAATGTCCTTGCCACGATCTACGACCTGCTCGGCAATGCCGCGGGCGCCGAGCTGGTGCGAAACGGGCAGGGCGATCAGTTCATCGCCAAGCTCCTGCTCGCGGCCATCGCGCTGCTCGTCGGCGTCGGCGGGATCTGGCTCCTGTTCACGGGGGCGAGCTCGCTGGTCGAGCGCCTGCCGCCCAGGATCCGTGACAGCGTCCTGCCGTGGGTCTTCATCACGCCGGCACTGCTGCTGCTCTCGGTCTACCTCGTCTATCCAGCTGTCGTCACCATAATCGGCAGCTTCCAGGACAAGAAGGGCGCGTTCACTCTCGACAACTGGGCGAGCCTCGGCACGGGGCCGTTCCTCGAGATCCTTCGCAACAACGTCATCTGGCTCCTTGTTGCGACGGGCGGCAGTGTGAGCCTGGGCCTGCTCACGGCTGCCCTCTTCGACCGCATCCGGCGCGAGGCCCTCGCCAAGGTCTTCATCTTTACGCCGCTCGCGATCTCGCTGGTCGGCGCGACCGTCATCTGGAAGTTTGTCTACGCCTGGCAGCCGCCCAGCCAGCCGCAATACGGGCTCCTGAACGCCATCTGGACGACGTTCGGCAACCAGCCTGTCCCCTGGGCGACGACCTTCCCCATCAACCTGCCGGCGGAAATGGTCATCATGATCTGGCTCCAGACGGGCTTCGCCATGGTCGTCTTCTCGGCGGCGATCAAGGGCGTATCGGTGGAGGTCCAGGAGGCCGCGCGCCTGGACGGGGCCAGCGATCGCCAGATCTTCTTCAAGGTGATCGTGCCGCTCATCCGCGGTTCGATTGTCACCGTCACGACGACGATCGCGATTGCCACGCTCAAGATTTTCGACATCGTCATGTCGATCAGCGGCGGGCGCAACCACGATGACGTGGTTGCGGTGCGGATGTTCGCGGAGATGTTCCAGTTCTTCAACGATGGGCGTGCCGCGGCGCTGGCTACCGTTCTGTTCATCGCCGTGCTGCCAGTGATGATCCTCAACCTGCGCAGCTTCCGACGTCAGGCGGCGATGTGATGAGCGCACCCGCACAGCCGATCGCACAGGCTTCCAAGGGGCGCACCAGGTTCTGGCGGGCGCCCATGCTTCAGAGCCTCCCGCTCCGCATCTCCGTCATCGTCATCTGCCTCCTGTGGACCCTGCCCACGGCGGGCCTGCTCGTCAGCTCCGTCCGGAACCCCCAGCTGATCACCAAGACCGGCTGGTGGGACGGCCTGCTCCACATGTTCGGCAAGGACCAGTGGACGCTGCAGAACTACCAGCAAGTCCTCTCGGCGAACGGCATGGGCGACGCCTTCCTGAACAGCCTCATCGTGACCATCCCATCCACGGTCATCCCGATCACGATCGCCGCGTTCGCCGCCTATGCATTCGCCTGGATCCCGTTCCGCGGCCGGGGCATCCTGTTCACGATCGTCGTGGCGCTGCTCGTCGTGCCCCTCCAGATGGCGCTGATCCCGATCCTCAAGCTCTACAGTGGCGCCTCCCTGTACGGCACTTTCATCGGGATCTGGCTGGCCCACACAGCGTTCGGGCTGCCGCTCGCGATCTTCCTGCTCTACAACTTCATGTCGCAGCTGCCGCGCGACCTGTTCGAGTCCTCGGCGATCGACGGCGCGTCCGCGTTCCAGACCTTCATCCGGATCGTCCTGCCGCTCTCGATCCCAGCTCTCGGCGCGTTCGCGATCTTTCAGTTCCTGTGGGTCTGGAACGATCTGCTCGTGGCCCTCGTCTTCCTCGGGCCCGGGACCGACGTCCGGGTCATGCCGACGGCGCTGTTCAACCTGCTCGGTGCCTATGGCGGCGCGTGGCACCTGCTCACCGCGGGCGCTTTCCTGACGATGGTCGTCCCGCTGGCCGTCTTCCTGCTGCTCCAGCGGGCGTTCGTGCGAGGGATCCTGGCCGGCTCCGTCAAGTCGTGACGCTGGCGCGGCTCATGATCGCCTTCGCCGGCACCGAACTGCCGGCGTCGGCGGGGCGGCGGATCCACGATCAGGGCGTCGCCGGCGTGACGCTCTTCCGAGCCCAGAACGTCGCCGATCCCCCGCAGATCCGGAGTCTGACGGCCGCGATCCAGGCCGCTCGCCCGGCCGGCGCGCCCCCGGTGCTGATCGCGGCCGACCAGGAGGGCGGCCAGCTTGTCGCGCTCGGCGACGGCACGATGCAGTTCGCGGGCGCCATGGCCCTGGGTGCAGCCGGCGATGTGGACCTGGCCCAGCGCGTCGCCGGGGCGACGGCGCGCGAGTTGCGGGCCCTCGGCGTCAACGTGAGCTACGCGCCGGTGTGCGACGTGGCTAGTAACCCGGGCAATCCGGCGCTCGGAATCCGGAGCTTCGGCGACGATCCCGAAGGTGTCGCGACGCTCGTCGCGGCAACGGTCCGCGGCCTGCAGTCCGAGGGCGTGGCGGCGACGGCGAAGCACTTCCCGGGGGCCGGCGACACCGCCGCGGATCCCCACTTCGCGTTGCCGCTCGTGCCACGGACGGACGCCGAGCTCGCGGAACGGGAGCTGGTGCCGTTCCGGGCAGCCGTGGAGGCCGGCGCCCGACTCGTGATGACCGGCCACCTCGCGCTCCCCGGCCTGGACGACGACCTGCCGGCCAGCCTCTCCGCGGCGGTGCTGCACGGTCTGCTTCGTGAGGGGCTGGGCTTCGACGGAGTGACGGTCACCGATGCCCTGGACATGCGGGCCCTGGCCCAGGGATCCGCCCAGATCGTCGATGCGATCACCGCCCTGCGGGCGGGTGAGGACGTGCTACTTGGAACGCCGGACGAACCAGCGCTGGAGCGGCTGGAGGAAGGCCTCGCGCAGGCGCAGCGGCGAGGCTTGATCGATGCCGACGGCGACGCTGCGGCGAAGAGCCGGCTGCGCGACCTGCGCCGCTGGCTGGGAGGCTACGACCAGCCGCCGCTCGACGTCGTCGGGTGCGACGAACATCGGGCGCTCGCCGCCGAGCTGGCCCAACGTTCGATCACGCTCGTCCGCAACGACGACCTGCTGTTGCCGTTCAAGCCAGCCGCCGACGCGCGGGTCGCGGTCGTCCAGTCGATGCCCGCCGACCTGACGCCGGCCGACACGTCGTCGACGGTGTCGCCGATGCTGGCATCGGCGCTCCGCCGCCGGCTCCCGGGCGTGGAAGAGATCCTCCTGCCGGCGGCGCCGGACGATGCCGACATCGCCGGTCTCGGCGAGCGGCTTGCCACCTTCGACCTGATCGTGGTCGGGACGTTCTCTGCGCACCTCCAGCCGGCGCAGGCGATGCTGGCTGCGGCGGTCCTCGCGGCCGGCAGGCCGACCGTCACCGTCGCCCTGCGCACGCCGTGGGACCTGCTCGCGTACCCGTCCGCCCGAACGCACGTCTGCAGCTACGGGATCCTGCCGCCGTCGATCGAGGCATTGGCGGCCGCCCTGCTGGGCGAGGCGCCGTTCGTCGGCCGATTGCCCGTCGACATCGTCGGTCTGTATCGACGCGGTCACGGGTTGACGGCGGTCAGCGACCGCTAGCCGACCGGCGACCTCAGGTCCGAGCGATGAGCTGCTGATACCAGCGGGCGCTGTCCTTCGGCGTCCGGCGCTGGTTGGCGAAGTCGACATGGACCAGGCCGAACCGCCGGCTGAAGCCCAGGCTCCACTCGTAGTTGTCGAGGAGCGACCAGACGTAGTACCCGGTCAACGGCACGCCCCCGGCGAGCGCATCGGCGGCCGCGGCAACGTGGCGCGCCAGGTAGGTGCACCGGGCGTCGTCGCGGACCCTGTCGTCCCGGTCGACGGTGTCGGGGTACGCGGCGCCGTTCTCGGTGATGACGATCTCCGGCGGTGCGTACGTCCGGTCGAGCTCGATCAACGTGTCGCGCAGTCCGTCCGGCGCGATGTGCCAGTCCATCTGCGTCTGCTCCGAGCCCGACACCGCCCCGATCTCCCAGTCGAATGGGCGGTCGGACCTCGCGCTGACCGAGTCGCGCCGGTAGTAGTTCAGGCCCAGGTAGTCGAGCGAGCCGGCAGGGGGATCGGTGAGGTCGATGCCTTCGAGGTGACCCGCTCTGAGGTGGGCGTCCAGTCCGAGGTCCGGATAGCCACGGCCGAACAGCGGGTCGAGGAACCACGCGTCTCGCGCCGAGCTCCACTGGTCGGCTGCGACGCGATCCCGTTCCGAATCGCTCGCCGGTGCGACCTGGTTGACGTCCATCGCCAGGCCGACCTTCGAGTCGCGGACCAGGGCGTGGATTGCCCCCGCGGCGCCGGCATGCGCGCGCAGCTCGTTGTCGGCGACCCGGATCGCGGTCGGCCAGTCACGCAGCCCCGGCGCGTGGATGCCGTCGGCGTGGCCCAGGAAGGCAAAGACAGCCGGTTCATTGAACGTCATCCAATCCTTCACCCGGTCGCCCAGGCGTGACGCGAGCAGCGCGGCATAGTCGGTGAACCACCCGACGACCTCCGGGTTCGCGAAACCGCCGCGATCCTGCAACGCCTGTGGCACGTCCCAGTGGAACAGGTTGATCAGGGGCCGGATGCCAGCGCCGAGCAGGGCGTCGACGAGGCGCTCGTAGAAGTCGAGGCCGGGCTGGTTGATGGCCCCGGTCCCGGAAGGCAGCACGCGCGACCAGCTGATGCTGAAGCGATAGGCGCGCGCCCCGAGATCGGCCATCAGCCGGACATCCTCCGCGTAGCGGTGGTAGTGGTCGCAGGCAACGTCGCCGGTGCTGCCATCGGCGATGGCACCCGGCTGACGGGCAAAGGTGTCCCAGATCGACGGTCCTCTGCCATCCTCGGTCGCTGCTCCCTCGATCTGATAGGCGGAGGCAGCGAAGCCCCAGACGAAGTCGGCCGGGAATCGCTCGGCGAGCCGGGCCGGGTCCGGGTCGAAGGTGGACAGCGGACTCACCGGCCGATGGTAAGCGGTCAACCGCGCGAAGCCCCTCGCTCCACGAATTGACCGAAGCCCCGGTCGCCGACGGCGACGCCGTCGCGGATCACCGCCCGGCCACGGACGAACACGCTGCGAACGGCGCCCCTGACCTGGAGGCCCTCGTACGGCGTGTAGTCGCTCGTGTGGTGAAGGTCGGCGGCGCGGATCGTCCGGTTCGCCGCCGGATTGAACAGCACGAGATCCGCGTCGCGTCCGACCCCGATCGCGCCCTTGCGCTCGAGGCCAAAACGGCGGGCTGGGGTCGTCGCGAGCAGGTCGACCATCCGCTCGATGCTGATCCGACCGCGGGCCACGCCCTGGCCGTACACGATCGCGAGCATCGTCTCGATCCCGGGCGCGCCGTTGCTGATCCGATCGAACGGGACGCCGCGAGCGGCGTCGCCCTTCTCGACGCTCAGTCGGTCGGGGACGTGGTCGGTTGCGACGAGCGACAGATCGCCGGCGGCCAGACCTGCCCACAGGGCTTCGACGTCGGCGGCCGGCCGGAGCGGCGGCGAGATGACGCTCTTTGCGCACTCGAGCGGGTCGGGCTCGTCGTATCGCGCGTCGGTCAGGGTGAGGTAGTGAGGACAGGTCTCGGCGGTCGCTCGGACGTCGCTCGCGCGCGCCTCGGCGACGTGGCGGAGCGCGGCCTCGCACGAGAGATGGACGACGTGGACCGGCGCATGGGCTGCGCGGGCGAACGCCATCGCCCGGTGGGTTGCCACCGCCTCGGCCTCGGTCGATCGCGTGGCAGCATGGTGACGTGGTGACGTATCACCATGCTGAAGTGCTGCCTCGACGGCGGCGTCGATCAACACGGGGTCCTCGCAGTGCACCTCGAGCATCCCGCCCCGCTCGCCGAGGATCCGCATCGCCTCGAAGATCGAGCGATCGGCCAGGCGGAAGTCGAAGACCATGAAGGCCTTCGCCGTCGGGATGCCGGCATCGACCATCGCCGGCAGCACGGCCAGCGGATCGTCCATCCCGCCGAGGATCGTCGGGCTGAGGGCGTAGTCGATCGCGCTGTCGGACGCCGTCAACCGCCGGAACTCCTCGATCCCCGTGAGGATCGATCGGTGCGCCGCCTCCGACGATCCCGTCCCTGGGTTGTTGAAGGCAAGAAACGTCGTCGTCCCGCCAAACGCCGCCGCGACCGAGTCCTGGTAGAAGCGGTCGGGCTCGGCGTCCGACGCAACCCGCGTGTGGGTGTGCACGTCGATGCAACCGGGGAGGACCAGGAGCCCGGACGCGTCGACGACCTTGGCCGCGCCGCCCGAAAGTCTGGAAAGGTCGCGCTCGACCGCCTCGATGCGCCCGCCGCGGACGGCGACATCGCCGCGTCGCGACCCCGTGGACGTTACGACCGTGCCGCCGACAATGAGAAGTTCCGGTCCCGTTGTATCGATCACGTACCGAGGATATCGGGCCGCCGATTGACTCGAGACGTCAAGTCCACCGGCGTCATCGGAAGAACGCGAAACGCCCGCCACCTTCCTCGATTTCGGTAGTCGAGGTAAATCGAAGGACGAAGCTCTCGAGGGCGGCGCCAGGGAATCCGGCGTCGGTCAACAGCGACAGCGCACGACCCCGGAACAAGGACTCGTGAGCCTCCGCCCAGCTTGCGTCCGAGGAGACTTGAAAGATGAGCCACGCCTCGATGTTGTCGGGATCGCCACCGAAATTCGGGATCACCTCAACGTCGGCTGGGACCTTGAGGTCCGCAAAGGCATCGATGCGCTGCAGCGCACTCAGAACAACGAGCGCATGTCCGAACTTCTCATCGGTGCTGCTCATAGGGGCGAGGATAGCGGCCGTCGTCGCCAGCCTGACGGCATGTCGAACGAGACCCGCGTGACCGAAATCGACGTTCTGGCCGTCATGAGGGCCCTGGCCGACGCGGAAGTCGATGCCTGGATCGGTGGGGGCTGGGGTGTCGACGCGGTCGTCGGCGAGATGACGCGCCAACATCGCGACCTGGACCTGGCGATCCGGTCGGAGCATCTGGAGACGGCCATTGACGTGCTCGGTCGACTCGGCTACGCCAGATCGCTCGACCTGCTTCCGGTCCGGCTCGTGATGGAAGCCGCAGGTGGGCGCTCGGTGGACCTCCATCCCGTCACGTTCGATTCGACCGGATTCGGTCGGCAGGTCGGCAGCGAGGGCCGCGTGTACGAGTACCCGCCCGACGGGTTCGGCTCGGGAACGATCGGCGGCGTCAGCGTCCCGTGTATGACCGCCGAACAGCTCGTCCGGTTCCACCTAGGGTACGAGGCACAGGACCACGACCGGCACGACATGGCCGTGCTCCGCGATCGCCTCGGGGCCGACGTGCCACCGCCGTACTGAGGCGAGCGGCATCCCTCAGCCGGCTGCGACCGGCGTGTCGAAGAGCGACTGGAGGACGGGATCGGGCTCAGTGCCATCGATCCCGATAGTCAGATTTCGAAGATATCGGCACCGGCACCCACGTGCTGCTTGGTTACAGAGTCTCGGGAAGACCGATATCGAAATCGTGACGCAACCGGGCGCCGGCTAGTCGCCTCGACCACGGGCGCACGTAGGGAGCTTCGGGAGTCATTCGATCCGGCGAAGAGCTTTCGTGAGTTCTTTCGATCGCTTGAGATCCATCACGACCGCTGCGATGTGATCAGGCGAAATGCGCGCTACAACGATTAGCGAGTCAATCCAAAGGTAGCTGCCGCCAAGGCATTCCCCGGTGTCTGCCCATCGGGTCATGATCGCAGCGAGTTGCGACAAGGTCGCCGCTGTACCCGCGTAACGACCAGTCGGACCGAGGTCGACCTGAAAGTCGACTGGATCGTTGTTCCTGTCTCCGTCCGCGTCCACATCAGTCCCCACGAGCACACGCACCTGACCGCCATCGACCGTCACGGTCTTCCATGGGCTGAAGCCGGGGCTATCCACCGTAGAGCTCCTGCAAAAGCGAAATGACTCGATCCTGATTCGACTTGTCGGACTTGCCCACGATCTGTATAGCATCTCCGGCCTGAGTGAAATAGACTCTCGCGCCGTCGCGCGCCCGTGCCTCGAATACGTTTCCAAAGAGGTGCTTGGTGCCAATACCGGGGTTTCGGTTCCCCGACATAAGTTGAGCCGTAAGCGAATCAAGGCTCGTTTGGACAGACTTTCCCGCGCGTTCCGCCTCTCGAGCAATACGCGAGTCCTTCCCGATGGCGCTCGTCACAGGGCACGAGTTGTGTACGAGCAGCTCCTCCGTTCCGACGAAGAAGGTATGCGCGCCTTGGACGGTGAGGTTCCAGAGCGAGCCTCGGTAGGATGCCGTGGTCACGCTATCCACGACGCCGGACCCGATTCTGGCTTTCACGTGAGTACCGAGTCGGAGCTGACCGGCTTCTATCCAGCCGTCCTCCAAGGTGTAGAAGGGATGATCGGGCGTGGTCGTGATCGTCGCTCCATCGACCGTGACAACCGCGACCTCTGTGTCCCGATGCTGCGAAGCCGCGGTCACCGTTCGTTCGACCAACGCGTTCGTGACCTGGTCCCAAGCAAGGACCGTGTCACCGGGCCGAATCGACGAGATCCTGCGGGAGCCGTCAGGCGTGGCAACGAACGTCTCTGGAGCGAAGCTGCACATCGCTGCCGCTCCCTCCCCGATGTATCGGATGACATCGCCAGCGTCATCGACGTGCTCTGAGGCTTTTAGGCCTGCGCGAGCCGCGATGCCTCCTCCCGTGACGAACGGGATGAAGACGCCGCCGATGTCAGCGCCCAGGGCGAGCCAGTTTCCTAGGCGATCCTTCGGGGGACCGAATACCAAACCTCCAATGTCCATCACGATGAACGCAGCGTCAGCGAAGATGTCGACAAAGTGGCCGGTTGGGTCTGTGTTGGTGACCGGATCGTCGTTCGCAAAGGCGAACCGGTTCAGGGTGGTCGACTTCGACGGAGATCCGAACCAGGTATCACGGCTCATGAAGCGGCCGAGATCCGGGTTGTAGTAGCGGGCGCGGAGGTAGGAGAGGCCCGTACCATCGGTCGGCTCACCGGAATAACCGAAGGGCTGCGTCGACGACCCGGAACTCGCCCGAGGCACGCCCCACTCGTCGGTGCGATACGCCGCGGTAACCGTTCCGCTCGCGTTCGTGATCGCCCGCGTGCTGGTAAGCCGGTCGGCGTGATAGACCTCGATGGCCGACCCGCTGACGGCATAGGAAAGACCAACGCCGAAGACGTACTTGTGCGCGCCGTCGTCGATCAGGTTTGGCAGGGCGCCGCCGATGTCGGAGACGTACCGGATCGGACTCCCGGCGCCAACCTGACGGCTGTATCGCGTCCCAGCACCATCGTAGACGTAGGTCTCCGTGACACCGTTGACGGTGGCGGTCGACAGGCGGTTCGCCTGGTCGTAGGCGTAGGTCTCGGAGCCGCGGGCGACGATCGGGCCCACCGACGGACGTCAGTCGGGCGAGGCTGTCGTGGCCAAACGCGGACTCTTCACCTGACTGACCCGCGGTCGTCACGTTATCCCCCTCAGCCCGGGGCGACCGGCGTGTCGAAGACGGCCTGCAGGACCGGGTCGCGACCTGAAAAGTAGTCATCGGACGAGAGCACCGCAGGGATCTCCGGTTCGATCGTGACCCGCTGGTCGTCGGCCGTGCTGCGCTGCCAGTACCGCGAGGCGACATAGACCGATTGGCCACCGTACGGGAGGGCGATTTCCCGGGCGTCGCCGTAGAGGTTCGGGCTGCCGCCCATCGCCTCGCCGGCGAACGTTGCCTTGCTGGACTGCTCGAGGTCCGTCGCGAAGTTGGCGGCAGCCGAGAACGTGAGCCGTCCAATGAGCACCACCAGCCGCCCCGGCCGATCGATCGCCGGATCGCGAAGGACGTCCTCGAAGTGGCCCATCGTCGTGTTGTCGCCGCCGCCGTTGTGGCGGAGATCGACGACGACCCGCGTGACGTCGCCCTCCTTCACCCTGGCCAGGATCTCGTCAGCGATCGCGTTGATCCCGGACTCGACCGAGTTGTACTGGACGAACAGGGTCTGCGTGTCGGCGATGTACGTCCACCACAGGGTCTTCGCCTGGTCGCGCAGCCACGGCGCGTCGGTCGGGGGCAGGCGAAGGGGTTGCCCCGAGTGCCAGGCCATGTCCTCCTCGACCGTGATCGGCTCGATCGTCACGTCGCGCGTCTTGCCGTCTCGGCCGACGAGCGAGAAGGTCGCGGGCCCGGCGCGGTGGATCACGCCCAGGCCGGCTAGGAGCTCGCTCACCCCGGCATAGCGGGGCGCAAAGGCGAGCAGCGTCGAGGGGTTGTCGCGCGGCGACAGCGGTTCGGCGAGGCGGAGGACATCGTCGATCGGGTGGCCGCCGATGGCCGTGACGCGCGACCCGACCAGCTCCTCGTACGGCGCCCGCGCCGCCGTGATCACGAGCCCGTCGCTGAACCGCCACACGCGGATCGGGTAGGGGTGGACCCCGCTCCCGGGCGTCAGGAAGATGCCGGTATGACCGTCGCGGCCCGTCCAACCCGGCATGGCCGCGAGACGGACGAGCTCGACGAGGGCCTGGTCGTCGGTCATCTCGGGGATCCGGGCCTTGACCGCGTCCGCGGCCGCGACCCAGTCGGCGCGGGCCATCCCGTGCCAGGGGTCCGGGTGGGTCGATTCGCGGGCGGTGAGGAGGCCGTCGATGTCGGCCCGCCAGCCGGTGACGCGATCGAAGGACGGCGCGGGTGTCGGGGTGGCTCGTGCGGGCACGGTCGGCCCCGAGCTCGCCGCCGGCGTCGACGAGGACGAGCTCACGGCCGGCGAGCCCGATCCACCGTGGCTCGTGAGTGGCACCGGCGTCGATCCGCAGGCGCCCAGGACGAAGGCGCTCGTCAGCGCAATGGTGCTACCGAATCGTAGCAATCGCCCCACGGTCAGTCAGGCCGTCGCGTCGACACTGTCTGCCGTGAGCCGGTGCTCCGCGACGGCCGCGGCTCGGCCGACGGCGCGGAGGACGGTTCCGGCCTCCACTTCGTCGACCGTCAGCGCCCCGATGAACCGGCGGTGGGCCTCGTCGAAGGCCCGGCTCGCCCGGCCGTGGGCGAGGATCCCGGCGGCGGTGAGAACGAGACGATAGGAGCGGCGATCGGATGAGGACGGGGCACGCTCGACGTGCCCGCGCTCGAGCATCGATCGGACGTAATGCGTCATCGTCGTCGGCGGCATCCCAGCTCGCCGGGCGAGCTCACTCGGGGCGTGCGGGCCCTCGTCGAAGAGGATGCTGTAGACGGCGTACTCGTCGGCGCTGAGCCCGCTGTTGGCCAGGGCGTGACCGAGGAGTGTCCGGACCTGCTGGTTGGCGGCGAACAGGTCGAAGAGCAGGGAGAGCCGTGAGTCAGGCCGACGGATCATTCCCCCCGATCCTACCATATCGTAGGATATGTGTCAGGCTACCTCGCGGATCAGGATCTCCTGAGCGCCGTCCCAGAGGCAGCGCCGTCCGACCTCGCGGAGGCGATCCGCCCAGCCCTCGTCGGGCTCGAGCGTCGCGAAGTGGTTGGCCGCCAGGGGGCCGACCTTCGACGCGGTCGTGCAGGCACCGTACGGGAAGAAGATCTCGCACTCGCTGATGCCGCCCGGGTACATCGCGAGCATCCCCGGCGCCGGGTGCGACGTGTGGTTCTCGTAGTCGATGCCCGGTCGGAAGTCGCCGTACGGGATCCACGTCGACTCGCCGCTCCAGCGGCAGTGGATCAGCTTCGAGCGGATCGGCAGCATCCGCCGGATCGCCTCGATCGTCTGGGGCGCCTGCGGCTCCCAGCGGGCGGTAAAGTGGAGATCGCCGACCTCGATCTGCAACGTTGCCATGGACGGAGGATAGCGGTGGCCGACGGCACCGGACCGACGATCTCGACCCACGTGCTCGACACCGAGACGGGGATGCCGGCCACCGGGGTTCGGGTGACCCTGTCGCGGCTCGACGTCGCTGCCGCGCCGATCCGGATGACCCAGGCGATGACCGACGGCGACGGCCGGGTCCGCGACCTCCTCGAGCGACCGCTCGTCGCCGGCGACTACCGGCTCGAGTTCGACGTCGCCGGCGAGAACGGCTCGTTCTTCACCCGGATCGCGATCGACGTCAGCATCGCCGATACGACGCGTTCCTATCACGTGCCGCTGCTGATGGCGCCCTTCTCGCTCACGACGTATCGGGGCAGCTGAGTGGCGACTGACGTCGGGGCGCTCGATGCACTCCCCGTTGACGCGTTCGTCGCGGCCGCGGCCCCGTGGTTCGAAGGTGCGCCGCGGTTCCTCGCCCGACTCGCGGCGGATCGGCCGTTCGGCGACGCCCCGCGGCTGTTCGCGCGAGCCGGGACGATCGCCCTCGCGATGCCCGAGGACGAGCAG
>DASUPH010000343.1:0-15035 GCA_036276275.1 Candidatus Limnocylindrales bacterium | reverse complement strand
AGTTTGACGCCGCGAGCCGGGTCACCCGCCGCGGTTGGCTACCGCGTCCGCGATCGGGCGGTGGGCGATCGCCTCGATCTCGACGAGGGCACCTTTCGGCAGGCCCCCGACCCCGATCGTCGAGCGGGCCGGCGGCGGCTCGGGCTGGAGGGCGTAGTCGACCGCGTCGCCGAGGGCGTCTCGCACGGCAGCGGTGGCGGGCGAGGTCACGACGAGCGGCCGTCGGCTCGTCGCCTCGCGGCCTGCATCGACGACGTACGCGATCATCGGCCGGCCGGCCAGCGGATGGAGGAGCTTCGGCGTCCGCGACTTCATCCGCGTGCCAAGCCCGGCCGCCATGACGACAGCCGCAACCGCCGGAGCGTTGCCGGGACTTGGAGGGTTCACGAAGGGCGGCGCGAGCGGGCGTGGGTCGGTGCGATGAGGGCGTTTCCGACGCGTTCAGGGCCCGGCGCGTGTCGAGGTGTTGGTGTCATCGATGGATGCGGCATGGTATGGGTGGGCCGCCAGATACGTCAACCGATCGGGCCGGGATCGTGTCTCAGTTTGATTCGTAAAGAGGGGGGTCATACAGGGCCAGCTCATCATCTGTCGGCGGCTGGAAGATGCCTCGATACCGCTCCATGTGACTCTCGGTGATGGCGATGCCGCCGGCGGCGTGACGAGCCACGACCCGCCTCACCAACTCCTCGAAGGCCGCATCGAGAAAACGGAGTTCGACCGCGACGCCGAGCGTTCGTGCGGCCTCACGCTTCTCGTCGCGCTCCGAGCGAGCCCAGAAACCCCATTCGAGGACAACCGAGGTTCCCAGCACGAGGAGCCGCTGCGTAAGTTCCCAGAATTCCGCTTCGAGCCTGGCTTGGAAGCCCTCGTCGAACGGATCAACGCCCAACGCGGACTCCCATTCATCCGGGTTGAGCCGCACCGCGCCATAGGCTTCTTCAAGCTCGGCCGCGAGCGTCGTCTTGCCCGCTGCAGGCAAGCCGCACAGCAACACCAGCCTCGGTTGCAGCCCGTTACCCGCCGTCATCCTGGCGCGCTCATTTCGCGGCCATTGTTGCGGGACGGGCGATGCGGGTAAAGACCTCAGTCGAGTGCGCGGCTGTCCTCAGGGAGATGTCGTACAGGCGGCTCGGCGTCCAGGCTCGAAGCCACGTCCTCGAGCGGCCCTTTCGGACGCGAGACCGGTCGGTCAATTCGTCAAGGGCGGCGGTCGGCGACGGCGTCCGCGATCGGGCGGTGGGCGATCGCCTCGATCTCGACCAGCGCACCTTTTGGCAGGCCGCCGACCCCGATCGTCGAACGGGCCGGCGGCGGCTCGGGCATGAACCGGGCGTAGACGGCATTCACCGCCGCAAAGTCGTTCACATCGGCAAGGAAGATCGTCGTCTTCACGACGTCGTCGAACCCGAGGCCGGCCGCGTCCAGGACGGCCTGGAGGTTGCGGATCGCGCGCTCGGCCTGGGCCTCGAGCCCGTCGACCAGGTCGCCCGTGAGCGGATCCAGGCCGACCTGGCCGGAGCAGAACACCAAGTCGCCGCTCCGGATCGCCTGGCTGTAGGGGCCGACCGGGGCCGGCGCGCCGTTGGTCTGGATGGCCTGGCGGGTCATGTGTCCTTCCTCTCGTCGTCGATGCTGGTCGGGCCGGGCAGGATCGTCGTTGCGGCGACGAACGGGGCATCCGAACCGGGCGCGGTCACGAACCCGGTCCCGACCGCCGCCCGAACGGAGGCGGCGGCGAGATCGGCGTCGTCGAGCGAAGGATAGAGGGCCCATAGCGTCGGGCCCGAGCCGCTCATCCCGATCGGCCGGCCGAGGAGCCGGGTCAGCGCCCGCCGGAACGGGACGAGGCCGTCGACCACGGCCGCGGCCGCCGGGAGGAGGTCGTTGGCGGCGGCGAGGACGCCGGCCCGCTCGAGGAGCTGGCGACCGGTCAGCCCGGCTCCGAACTCGCTCGCGAAGTGCTCCGACGTCCGCCGAACGGTGGCCGGCTCGCCCATGGCCCCGGCCGACCACGCGGCGAAGACGGCGGCCGTGTGGGCCGCGACGGCGGGGGTGACGATGAGGATCCCCGGCGCGGACTCCGTGGCGGCCAGGCGGAGGCCGTGGAGGGGCGTGACCCGCTCCCCTCGCCCCTCGACGAGGGCCGGCCCGCCACCGAGGAAGAACGGCACGTCGCTGCCGACCGACGCGGCAAGCCCCAGGCGCTCGTCCGGTCCGAGGGCGTCGGTCGCGCCCCACGCCTCGAGGGCGCCGTCGATCGCGGCGGCGGCGTCGCTGCTGCCACCGGCGAGACCCGCCGCGACGGGGATCCGCTTGTCGAGCCGGACGGCGAGCGCCGGCGCCGGCTCGGCCAGGTGACCACGCACCGCGCGACGCGCACCCTCGATCGCCCGGAGGACCAGGTTCGCCTCCGGGGGACCCGCGTCGAAGCCCTCGGTCCGGATCGTGTCACGGGCGGCCGGCGACGGGTCCGGGGCGAGGCTCAGGCGATCCGCCACGGCCAGGGGCACCATCACCGAGTGGAGGGCGTGGTAGCCATCGGGCCGGCGGCCGACGACGGCGAGCGTCAGGTTGAGCTTGGCCGGCGCGAGCCGGACGACCGGCGTCAGGCGCCGCGCCGCGTCGGTGATCATGGCCCGCTCTCGCCGGAGCCGCCCGGCTCCTCGTCCGTACGCCGACCGCGCCGGTCGGGCCCGATGTCCCCGAACGCTTCGAGCAACTTCAGCCATTCCCCCACCGCGACCGTCTGGGGTCGCCGGTCGGACGCGATGCCGGCCGCCTCGAGCGCGGCCGCGACCGTCGCCGGTTCGACGGGGAGCTGCCGCGAGAGGACGTTGTGGAGCATCTTCCGGCGCTCCCGGAACGACGCCTGGACGAGACGCCACAAGGCGTCCTCGGCCTCGGCGGTCGGCAGCCGATCGTCGGCCGGATAAGGCTCGACGACGATCACCGCCGAACGGACCGCGGGCTCCGGCTCGAATGCCTCCGGCGGGACGTCGAACGCGATCCGGACCCGGGCGTGGTACTGGACGAAGACGGAGAGGTAGCTCATCCCGCCGGGTGGTGAGGCGATCCGCTCGGCAACCTCGCGCTGGACCATGAGAACGAGGCGATCCGGTCGCGGCGTCTCGCCCAGGAGGCGGTGGAGGATCGGGCTCGTGATGTGATACGGCAGGTTCGCCACGACCTCGAACGGCGGCTCGACGGTCCTGGTGAGCTCCAGGTCGAGCGCGTCGCCCTCGATGAGGCGCAGCTTGCCGGCCTCGATCGGCTCGACGAAGCGGTCGCGCAGGAACGCCGCCAGGCCGCGATCCAGCTCGACCGCGGTCACCTCGGCGCCCGCGTCAAGCAGCCCGGCGGTGAGGAGCCCCAGACCCGGGCCGATCTCGAGGACGCGGCTGCCGGGTCGCGGGTCGGCCTCGGCGAGGATCGCCTCGAGGACGTCGATGTCCGCGAGGAAGTTCTGCGACAGCGCGTGGCGGGCCCGCAGGCCGGCGTCGCGAAGGGTGCGCCGGACGGCGGCCGGATCGAGGCGCGTGGCGCTCATCGGCGAGCGGCGTCGATCGCCCTGGCGAGCGGCAGGGACGGGCTCGCGTCGAGCGCGAGCGTCGCCCGTTCTCCGGCCGCGAACCGCCGGGCGCCGGCGGCCCCGATCATCGCCCCGTTGTCCGTGCAGAGCGCCGGCCGCGGGACGATCAGGGGAACGCCGCGGGCTTCGGCCTCGCCCGCCAGCCGGGTCCGCAGCGCGTCGTTCGCGGCGACGCCGCCACCGAGGACGATCGAGCGCGCCCCGGTCTCCTCGGCGGCCCGGATCGTCTTGCTGACGAGGACGTCGACGACGGCATCCTCGAATCCCCACGCCAGCTCGGCGATCGTCGCGTCGGACAGCCGGGCGTCCGGTTCGGCGTCGGCCGCGCGGCCCGTCGGCAGGCCCTCCGCGGCGCGGGCGTCGTCGACCGTCCGACGCGCAGCGGTCTTCAGACCGGAGAAGCTGAAATCGAAGGTCTCGCCGAGCCAGGCTCGTGGAAACGCGACGTCGTGGCGGGTCGCCGCGCCGGCCGCGCGCGAGATCGCCGGGCCGCCCGGGTAGGACAGGCCGAGGAGCCGGCCGACCTTGTCGAACGCCTCGCCTGCGGCGTCGTCGACGGTCTGGCCGAGGAGCCGGTACGTCAGGTGGTCGCGCATCTCGACGAGGAACGTGTGCCCGCCCGAGACGATCAGGGCGACGAGCGGGAACACCGGCTCCGCGAGCTCCGGTTTGTCCGAATCGTGCAGCCAGGCCGCATACAGGTGACCCTCGAGGTGGTTGACCCCGACGAGGGGCTTGTCGTGGACCCAGGCAAGCGTCTTCGCGAAGTTGATCCCGACGAGCAGCGAGCCGGCGAGACCCGGGCCATACGTCACCGCGACGCCGTCGACGTCGCCGATCGTCACGCCCGCGTCGGCCAGCGCCTGATCGAGGACCGGGACGATCCAGCGGAGATGCGCCCGGGCGGCAACTTCGGGGACGATGCCGCCCGTCGCCGCGTGGAGGGCGGTCTGACTGGCGACGACGTTGGCGAGGATCCGGCGGCCGCCCTCGATGACGGCGATGCCCGTCTCGTCACACGACGATTCGACCGCAAGGAGGAGCGATCCGTCGCCGCTCATCCGCGATTCACGCGGTCGCGGTCATCTTCAGGATCGTCCGCCTCGAACGGGCCGGCCGGGGCCGGGCCGTCGTCGATCGCCTCGCGGAGGCGCTCGATCCGGGCCCGCATCCGGGCATCGCCGAGCGGCTCGGTCGTCATGATCAGGGCGTCCTCGTTGTTGTCGCTGTAGTAGCGCGGCCGGAGGCCGACCGGCCGGAAGCCGTACTTCTCGTAGAGCCGGCGCGCAGCCAGGTTCGACAGGCGGACCTCGAGCGTCGCCTCGCGGGCGCGGCGATCGAGGGCGAGGTCGAGGAACGCGACGAGCAGCCGCTCCCCGATCCGCTGGCGGCGCCAGCCGGGATGGACGGCGAAGGTCGTGATGTGGGCCTCGTCGACCATCAGCCACATCCCGCCGTAGCCGACGATCCGGCCGTCGATCCGCGCCACGAGGTACGACGCGAGCCGGTTCGTCAGGAGCTCGCTGCGGTAGGCGTTCGACGGCCAGGGCGTGCTGAAGCTCGCCTGCTCGATCTGCTGGACCGCGTCGAGGTCCTCGAGCCGCATCGGCTCGATCAGCAGCTTCAGCGGTGGTCGCGCGACCATGCGACCTCCCCGGTCTCGGCCCGGACTCCCCGCGGCAGGCTGACATACTCGGGGACCAGGCGGGCGAGGTCGTCGACATCCCCCGCACCGATCCGGGCGGCTCCGATCCGGACGATCGCCTGAGCGAGCCCGTTGCGGGCACGCTCCCCGCGGGCGGCCGCGTCCGCGGGCGCGCGGCCATCGAGATCGACCGCGACCAGCTCCTCGCCCGGGCGGAGGTCGGGCTCGGTCCCGCCGGGCAGGAGAACGGCCGGCTCACCCACCCGGACGGCCAGGCGATCGTTCGGGCCGGCCGGGAGCAGGAGCAGCCTGGCAACCGGATCATCGACCGCTCCGCCGGTGGCCGCGGCCTCGAGGAGCGCGAGGCCCGTCGAGACGCCGACGATCGGCACGCCGAGCTCATGAGCCAGCGCCTTGGCGGTCGCGATCCCGACGCGCAGCCCGGTGAACGCGCCGGGCCCCGTGCCGACGATCACGCCGCGGATCCGCGAGCGCCGCAGGTTCGCCTCGCCGTGGAGCCGGCCGATCGCGGGCAGGAGCTGCTCGCCGTGCGTCCGACCGGCGAGCCAGGTGGTGACCCCGAGGGTCGTGCCGTCGAGCGCGCCGGCGGCCACGATGGCCCGGGTGGTGGCCGTGTCGATGGCCAGCAGCCACGGGCGCCGGCCGTCGGAGCGCTCCGAAGCATCGGTCATCGGGCCGCGTCCACATATCGCCGGTAGCCCTCGGCCCAGGTCGAGACGGCGATCGTCCGCGGGTCGTCGCCGCTCCCGTCGATCCGGACGTCGAGCCGATCCGCGGGCAGGACGTCGCCCATCCGCTCCGGCCATTCGACGACGGTCAGTCCGTCGCCCTGACGGTCGTCGATCACGCCGCCGGCCAGCGCATCCGCCGCATCCGCCAGGCGGTACAGGTCGACGTGGAAGAGCGGGATCCGGCCCGGGTACTCGGCCATGAGGATGAAGGTCGGCGAGGTGATCGTCGCGTCGATCCCGAGCCCGACGGCGACGCCCTTCGCCACCTGGGTCTTCCCGGCGCCGAGGTCGCCCCACAGGCAGATCAGGTCGCCCGGTCGCGCGGCCCGGCCGAGCCGCTCGCCGAGCGCGATCGTCCCGGCCACCGATGTCGTCCGGATGAGGGCTTCGAGGGCGACGGGGGCCTCGCTGTCGGGCCGACCGCCGGCGAGCGGCCTTGCCATCCTCAGACGAACCGCTCGAGATCGGCCAGCGGGATCGGCAACGGCGGCTCCCCGCCGAACGCGATCCAGCCCGCCTCGAGGAACGTGCCGCCGGCAAAGCGGCGCAGCCCGGCCAGGCCGGCCCAATGACCCTCGCGCCCGGCATGCTCGCCCGAGCGGACCCGGATATGGCCGGCCGGCGGTGTCGGGACCTCGAGACCGGGCTCGTCGAACACGAGAGCAGGCGGATCGATGACGATCGCGACCGGCAGGCCGACGAGACCCTCGAGGACCGCGGCGACCGGTCCGGCGATCGGCCGGCGGAGGGCGCCGTCGAGGACGAGGACCGCGAATGGCGGCAGCCGGTGGAGCGCGGCTCGCTGGCGTGCCTCGGAGCCCTGGAAGTCGCGCCGCTCCTTGCCGGCCAGCCCGCTGACGATCACGCCCCGGACGCCCATCGCCCGGGCCCGGGTGAGTGCCTCGGCGTCGACCCGCGACCCGATCACGAGGATCGTTCCGGCCAGGCCGACGTCCAGCGCCGTCGAGCGGAGGCCGCCCGCGGGATGGCGGTGGTCGCCGCGGTCGCCGCGATCGCTGCCGAGCGACAGCCGGCCGCTCGTCGGGTCACCGAGCGCCTCGACGCCGTGCAGGACCCGGCCCTGGGCGCGGACGCGGATCCCGATCCCGGGTCGGACGTCGCGGACGACGCCGGCCAGGGGGCTCTCGATCGGCTCCGGATGGTCGCCGGCGGCGATCGCCCAGTGGCCGCCGTGCTCGTAGAGGAGCTCGCCGGCGACCGTGCCGCTGCCCCGGCGGAGACGCGTCCCGGTCGGGGCGGCGCCGTCCCAGCGCTCGCCGGCCCGGGCCGTCTCGCCGGTGGCACCGGCGGCCAGCTCGACGATGCGCGGATCGCGCAACCGCTCGGCGATCACGCCGCCCGCGACGATCGCGTCGCCGGCCGCGACGAGAGCCCGGTCGCCGGGTTCCAGCCGGAAGCCGACCTCGGTCGGACCGTCGAGAACGACGCGGCTGTGGATCAGGTCGAGACCCGCTTCCGGGGCGGCAGTCCGGTCGATGCTCATCGGTCGCGGGTCATCCAGAGCGATTCCTGCCAGGCGTCGAGCAGCTCGCGCCGCCGTTCGGCCCGCTCGGGCAGGCGAAGCGGCACGTCACGCAGGTCGACGAGCAGGCCGCCGAGCCCGCCCGAGACGTCGACCGCGAAACGCCGGCCCCGGGTCCCGAGCCGGACGATGTCGCGGAAGTGGAACTCGGCCGTGGCGACCTCGCCCGGCGGCAGGTCGACGAGCTCGAGGCCGCCCGGGACGAGGTCGGTCTCGCTCGCCCCGGTGCCGGCGTGGACGGTCAGGTGCCCGGCGCTCGTCCCGGCCCGGATGCCACCGGGGATGACGACGCTGCCGAGGGGCGCCAGGAGGTCGTCGGCCAGGTCCGACAAAGCCTGGCGGCGTTCCCCGCCGTCGGGGATCATCCCGAGCGGGCCGAGCAGGCGTGCGTGGTCGTAGGCCAGGGCCACGGCTCCCGGACGGCGGACGACGTCGGCGACGGCGAGGGCGATCGCCGGCCCGGGCGCCGAGGCGAACGCACCCCCGGCGACGATCACGAGATCCGGCGCCGGCAGGGCGGATTGTTCGGGCGTCGCCTCCACGAGGATCGACATGGCGGCGCGGGCGGCCGCGAGCCGCAGGCGGGCGCCGTCGCCGACGACGCCGCCCCATGGCGAGATGCGGAGCTCGCGCAGCCGGTCGCGGAGTCGGTGACGGTCGAGCGACAGCGTGGTCCAGGCCATGACCCGATCGACGGTCTCGTCGCCGGGGTCGGGCGGCACCAGACCCGCGTCGGCCACGATCGAGACGAACGTCCGCGGATCGGCCCCGCCGATCGCCGGGCTGGCGCTGGCCCGAAGTCCACCGTCGAATCCGATCTCGATGAGCTCCACTCGTCGGTCGAGGACATCGGCCAGGGCACTCGCCGCCCGCCCGGCGGCCCGGCGCGGATCGTTCGGTCCGCCGCGGACGTCGTCGAGGAGCTCTCGAAGAGCGGTGCCCGCAGGATCGCCGGCCGTCGCCGCCGGCGCCAGCAGGATCTCGCCGTGGCGCTCGCCATCGGTTGCGGCTTCGAGGCTGGCCAGCTCGTCGGCCATCGCGCCCGCCAGGATCACGGTCAGCTCGGGACGACGGGCGACGGCCCCCGAGACGATCGCCGCGAGCTCCTCGACGAGCCGCCGCTCGTCCGGACCGGGTGGATCGCCCGCGCCGACCAGGACGGCGTCGACGTCGGGAGCCAGGAGGGCCGCCATCAGGTCGAGCGGCTCGGATGCGTCGAGGGGCGCGGCTCGCGTTCGCCAGCCGGTCATCCTGGCCGCCTCGAGATAGGGCTCGCGAGCGCGCTCGGTGGCGGCACAGACGAGCATCGTCTGGGCCGGGATGCTTCGGGCGACGAGCTGGGGCGGATGGATCGCGACGTCGGACAGCGTGCCGTCGTCGCCCGCAGTCAGGCCGATCGCCCGAGCGAGAACGGGATCCGCCGCGATCGCCCGTCGGACGACCTCGCGGCCGAGGAGGTCGGAATCGATCGGCGCCGGCAGCGGCAACGAGCCGATCAGCCGCCAACGATGAGCCAGCCGGCCGATGAGCGCGGCGGACGACGTGGCGGCCCCCAGGTCGAGGGCGAGGAATGCACGCGGATCGCTCACCCAGCCATGCTACCCGCGATGGCCGCCGCTGGATTCGGCGGCGGCGGGCGATTGCCGAGCGCCGCCAGAATCAGCGTGCGGTCGCCGCAGGGCGGCCGAGGCGAAGGCGCCCGCGAGCACCGGAGCGAGCAAGCTCGAAGGCTTGTGAGCGAGGAGCGCAGCGGGCAACGCCCGCCTCGGTCGTCCGGCGAAGACCGTCAGGCGTCCCAGGTGGTCTCGTCGTCGATCTCTTCCAGGCGGGCGATCAGCTGCTCGATCCCCGCATCGTCGGCGAGGATCTCGGAGGCGGACGCGTCGTCGCCGCCGAACAGGCCCTTGAGGACCGGATCGAAGAACAGCATCGCGTTGGCGCCGAGCGGTCGATATGGCCGGCTGGCCTGGAGGAAGTGGACGGCAGGGGCCGTCAGGCCCCGGAGCTGGATCTCCCGGGCGACCCGCTCGACGAGCTCGTCCCGCTGCTCATCCGAACGCTCGTACGAGAAGCTCATGCGCGGACCGAGCCGGTCGGGTGGTGGCCGTGGGCGCTGCTCTGGCGGGCGGCGGCAGCTTCGTCGGCCGTGGCGGCGAGAGCCGTCTCGAACGCGTGATACGCCGCGGCACCGCGCATGGCGAAGATCACGTGCTCGATCGTGGGTGAACCGGCCAGCTCCTCTCGGACGGCGCGAACGGTGACCCGTGCGGCCTCATCGAGGGGGAAGCCCCCGACGCCGGTCCCCATCGCCGGGAAGGCGACGCTGACGGCCCGGATCTCGCGGGCGCGGGCGATCGCGCTGCGGACCGCGCGGTCGATGATCGCGGCCGTCGTCCGCCGATCGCGGTCGAGCGAGACCGCGTGGATGACGAAGCGAGCCGCGAGCCGGCCGGCGGGCGTGACGATCGCCTCGCCGAGCGGAACCGGAGCCTGCCGGACGGCGGCGAACTCGATCGCATCGCCACCGGCCCGCTTGATCTCGCCGCCGACGCCCGTCGACATCCAGAGCGACAGGTTCGCCGCGTTCACGATCGCGTCGACCTCGAGGTCGCAGATGTCTCCATTCCAGAGTTCGATCCGAGTCAACGGTCCTCCACGGAGACGGGCGGGCGTAGACCGGCCAGCCCGGCCGGCGCATGGTACACCCGGGTCAGACGCGTGGACATCGCGGTCACGACCTCCCACGAGTTGGTGGTGCGCGACCGCGCCAGCTCCGCGGCGGCAATCTCGTCCTCGCCCTGTTGGCCGAGCAGGACGAACTCGTCGCCCACGGTCACCGGCGGGCCCGGGACGTCGGTCACGTCGGCCATGACCGCATCCATGGCGACGTTGCCGACGAGGGGAACGCGCATGCCCCGAACGAGCGCCTCGGCCCGGTTCGAGAGGCTCCGCGGCCAGCCGTCGCCGTAGCCGAGCGGGAGGGTCGCGATGCGGCTCGGCCGCTCGGCGCGCCAGGTCGGCCCGTAGGAGACGCCGTGACCCTCGGGCAGGTCGGCGACCCGGACCGGCCGGGCGTGGAGCGACATCACGGCGCGGAGCTCTCGCGCCTCCGGCGGCAACGCGTCGCGGCCGATCCCGGCCGCGGCCAGCTCGTCGGGGATCAGGCCGTAGGTCATCAAGCCGGGCCGGACCGCGTCGTAGCGCGGCGCGTTGCCGAGGAGGATCGCGGCGCTGGCGGCGAGATGACGGCGCCGGACCGGGATGCGGGCTGCGGTCAGGCTCGCCAGGGCGGCCTCGAATCGGGCGACCTGGTCGGCGGTGATGTCGGCCACCTCCGCTTCCTGGAGGTGCGACCAGACGCCGGTCAGGTGCGCGCCGGCGGCGCCGATCCGGCCGGCGATCCCGACGACCGCGTCGAGCGGGGCGCCGCCACGTCCGAGACCGGTCTCGACCTCCAGATCGATCTCCAGGTCGCCGACAATGCCGGCCCGGGTCGCCTCCGTCAGCAGGGCATCGACGGTCGCCGCGTCCCCGCCGACGAGGCCGATCGACCGACGGGCGGCCTCCCCGGCGCTGCCCGGCGGGACCGGATACAGGACGAGGATGGGAGCGGCGATGCCGGCGTCGCGGAGCTCGATCGCCTCGTCCATCGTCGCGACCGACAGGCCGTCGGCGCCGGCGGTCTCGAGGATGCGAGCGACGGCCAGCATGCCGTGGCCGTACGCGTCGGCCTTGACGACCGGCAGCACCGCGATCCCGGGTCCGGCGAGACCGCGGGTCAGGGCCAGGTTGGCGACGAGGGCGTCGCCGTCGATCTCGATCCAGGCGGTCCGCCGGAGCGGTGGGAGCCCTGCCCGAGCGAGCCGCGTCTCGATCGGCTCGGCCGGCGAGGCCGACCCGGCGCCGCTCAGGCGTCCCTCCCCGGAAGCCGCGCCGTGAAGCCCAGCCGGCTGCCGGCTGCACGTCGCTCGGCGACGCCGGCGAGGCGCTTCCGGGCGATCGCGAGGGCGTCCGGCAGATCCGAGGCGAGCAGCCCGGCGTCACCGATCCGTTCACGAACCGCGTCGCCGGCGAGCCCGTGCAGGTAGACGCCGAGCCGAGCAGCCGCGTAGGGTGCGAGCCCCTGGGCCAGGAGGGACCCGATCGCACCGGCAAGGACGTCGCCCGTCCCGCCCGTCGCGAGTGCCGGGTTCTCGAACGGGGCGATCGCGAGCGATCCGTCCGCGGCCGCGACGACCGTCTTCGCGCCCTTCAGGACGACGACCTGGCGCCACGTCGTGGCCGCATCACGGGCCGCTCGAGCCCGGGCCGTGTCGTCGCCGGCGAGATCGCCATCCTCGTCGGGCTCGCGGCCACTGCCGGCTCGCAACCGGGCGAACTCGCCCGCGTGCGGGGTCAGGACCGACGGTCGATGGTCGCCGTCCCACCAGGCCTCCATCGTCGCGAGTGACCGGAGCGCCTCGGCGTCGAGGACGATCGGCGCCGCCGCGTCGTCGCCCGACGCCAGGAGGAGGCGGACGAGCTCGGCCGTCGCGAGACCCGGTCGGAGACCCGGCCCGATCACGATCGCGTCGTGCTCGTGGTCGAGGATCCGGGCGAGGGCCGGCTGCGGGTCGACCTCCTCGACGTCGTCTTCGGGGAGGGCCATCGTCGTCGCCTCGACGACCTTCGCGGCGAACAGCGGCTGCAGCGACTCCGGCACGGCGAGGGTGACGAGACCGGCGCCCGCGCGTCCCGCGGACCGGCAGACCAGGAGCGCGGCGCCGGCGTAGTCGAGCGAGCCCGCGAGCACGAGGACCTTGCCGAACTCGCCCTTGTGACCGCGCTTGTCGCGGTTCGGCAGCAGACCCGCGGCGATCGCGTCGTCGAGCATCTCCGCGCCCTCGATCGGCGGCGTGGCCGTCGCCGTCCCGCCACTGCCGGGATGGTCGGGCCGGCCGAACCCGAGGGGGCCGCGGTCAGCCACGCGGCTCGCCGTCCGGATCTCCGACCGGAACGTCTCCGTCAGGCCCCGCCGCGGCGGGCGCGTCAGGATCGCCAAGCCGGGCATTCGCCTCGTGGAGCTCGCGGAGTCGCTCCATCCGCGCCAAAAGCCGCTTCTCGCGATCGTCGAGGCGTTCCTCGATGTCGAGCGGAAACACGTAGCGGCCACCCCTCGTCCGGATCCCGAAGGCGATCGCCACCGCGTAGTCCGATTCGTGGGTGATCGAGACCGCGATCCGCTCCATTCCGAGCTGCTCCGCCCGGGCGGCGGCGCGGCCGTGGAGCCGGACGGCCGGCTGGCCGGTCGGCATCCGCTCGATCTCGATGTCGCGCCAGCCGATCCCGCGAACGCCGAGGCCGAGGACCTTGCTGACGGCCTCCTTGGCCGCCCAGCGGCCGGCAAAGGTCTCGGGTCGGGCACGGACGTAGCGCTGCTCGTTGACGGTCAGGACCCGCTTCGAGAAGCGCTCGCCGAAGCGGGCGAGAGACGCCCGGATCCGGTCAACCTTGATGATGTCGATGCCGAGCTCCGTCGTGTCCTCGGGCGGATGGGTCGCGATGCCTCGCGGGAGCTCGGCAGGTTGAGCTCGGCCTCCGACCTCGGAGGGCACCGCCGCGGCTCCTCGGGGAGATCGCCCGCTCACAATTCGCTACTCGACCGTGACGGACTTCGCCAGGTTGCGGGGCTGGTCGACGTCCGTGCCGCGGGCGACCGCGACGTGGTAGGCGAACAGCTGGAGCGGGATGACCGCGACGACCGGACCGAGCGCCTCGTGCGTGTCGGGGACCCACCACACGTCGTCGGCGTAGCGCTCGATCTGCTCGTCGCCCTCGGTCGCCACGGCGATCACCCGCGCATCGCGGGCGCGGCCCTCCATGACGTTGCTGATCAGCTTGTCGTAGACGCGGGAGCGGGTCGCGATGGCGACCAGCGGGTACTCTGCGTCGAGGAGCGAGATCGGGCCGTGCTTCAGCTCGCCCGCCGCGTACCCCTCGGCGTGGACGTAGCTGACCTCCTTGAGCTTGAGGGCGCCCTCGAGCGCCGCCGGCATCGTCGCACCGCGACCCACGAACATGAACCCCCGCGAGTTGACGTAGCGGCGGGCGATCGCGGGCGCCCCCGGGCTCGACAGCTCGAGGGCGCGCTGGGCCGCGGCCGGGAGATCGTGGAGCGCGGCGGCAAGCTCCGCCTCCGTCTCCGCGGGGAGCGTCCCCCTGGACTTGGCGATCGCCGCCGCGAGGATGACGAGCGTCGTCACCTGGGTCGTGAACGTCTTGCTGGCCGCGACCGCGATCTCGGGGCCCGCATGGAGGAAGACGACGGCGTCCGCCTCCCGGGTGATCGCCGAGCCGACGGTGTTCGTCACGGCGACGATCGGGCAGCCCTGCTCGCGAGCGTGACGGGTGGGGGCGATCGTATCGGCCGTCTCGCCCGACTGGGTCACCGCGATCACGAGCGTGTGGCTGTCGAGCGGCGGCGGGCTGTAGCGGAACTCCGAGCCAACCGTCGAGCGGGCCGGCAGACCCGTCCACTCCTCCAGCGCGGCGGCCCCGACGAGCGAGGCGTAGTAGGCGCTGCCGCAGGCGACCAGCTCGATCCGGGTGATCGCGCGGAGGGCGTCGGTGAGCCCCTCGATCTCCTCGAGACGGATGCGACCGTCGCGCGTCGCCCGGCCCGCGATGCACTGGCGGAGCGCTTCGGGCTGTTCGTGGATCTCCTTCGCCATGAAAT
The DNA here is from genome assembly GCA_036276275.1 of Candidatus Limnocylindrales bacterium. GTDB lineage: Bacteria > Chloroflexota > Limnocylindria > Limnocylindrales > CSP1-4 > CF-46. The sequence goes on along the minus strand of DASUPH010000343.1, from coordinate 788 downwards.
GGTCGAAGCCGCCCTTCTCGGCCGCCTCGGGCGTCCAGTCGACGATCGTCTCGGCCCGCTCGCGCGGTACGCCGTCGACCCCGGTGATCACGACGCCGGTCGGACGGACGTCGGCGACGTCGCCCTCCTCGAGGAAGATGATCCGGTTCGTATGGGCGAGGATCGCGGCGACGTCGCTCGCGATGAAGCTCTCCTCGCCGTGCCGGCCGACGACGAGCGGCACGTCCTGGCGAGCGCCGACGAGGCGGCTGATCTCGCGCTTGTGCATGACGACGAGGGCGTATGCGCCGTCCAGCTGGCGCAGGGTCGCCCGGACGGCGTCGGCGAGATCGCCCTGGTAGGCCTCCTCGACGAGGTGGGCGATCGCCTCGGTGTCGGTCTCGGACGTCAGCGTGTGGCCGCGCGCCTCGAGCCCGTCGCGAAGCTCGCTGAAGTTCTCGATGATCCCGTTGTGGATCACCGTGATGTCGCCGGTGCAGTCCTGGTGGGGATGGGCGTTGAGGTCGTTCGGCCGGCCGTGGGTCGCCCAGCGGGTGTGGGCGAGCCCGATCGCGGCGTGCGGCGTCCGGTCGGCGATCGCGGTCTGGAGGTTCGCGAGCTTGCCCGCCTTCTTCTCGACGAACAGCGCGCCGTCCTCGTCGACGAGGGCGATCCCGGCCGAGTCGTAGCCGCGGTACTCGAGCCGCTTCAGGCCCTCGATGAGGATCGGTCCCGCCTCACGCGGCCCGGTGTAGCCGACGATGCCGCACATTCGTCCGTCAGTCCTCCTCCGCGTCCCGCGGCAGCGA
>DASUPH010000342.1:0-6368 GCA_036276275.1 Candidatus Limnocylindrales bacterium | reverse complement strand
CCGACGAACGGGCTGAAGGTCGGCGAGATCCCGCCGGAGCTCGTCGTGGGGGGCCGGGCCGGCCCGACGACATACCTGAGCGACCTCAACGGCCAGCCGGTCCGGCTCCTCGACCTGCGGGGCAGGGCCGTCTGGCTCAACTTCTGGGCGTCGTGGTGCCCGCCCTGCCAGTCGGAGACGCCCGTCCTCCGGGACCTCGCGGAGCGCTACCACGACCGGGGTCTCGTCGTCGTCGGGATCAGCGTCCAGGAGTCCAGTCCCGCAAACGTCGCGGATTACGTCCGGCGCTACCGGCTGGGCTACACGATCGCGACCGATTCGACGGGTGACGTCTTCCGGGCCTGGCGCCTGTACGGCCTGCCGACCCAGTTCTTCATCGGCCCGGAAGGGGCGATCCGGTCGGTCGTGCCCGCGCCGATGACCGAGGCCCGCGCCGTCGCCCAGATCGAGGCGATCCTGCCGCGCGTGCCGTCGTCTCCACTGCCGTCCCCGGCGCCGTCATGAGAATGTCGAATCCTCGCGCTCCATTCGTCGCTCGGATGAGCCCGCCAAGGCGGCGGACCGTCAACGAAGGAGCGTAGCCGTGCGTTACATCCTGATCACGTTCGCGGGACCCGAGCGGGTCGCGTCGTGGGAGGGGATGTCGGCGGCAGAGAAGGAGGCCGACATCGCGCGGGTCATGGCCTGGTTCGGCGAGCACGGGGCGGCCGGGCGGATCGCCGGGGGCGAGGAGCTCGGCTGGCCGAAGAACGCCAGGACCGTCCGGAAGGGGGGCATCACGGACGGCCCGTTCATCGAGACGAAGGAGGTCATGGGCGGCTTCATCGTCGTCGACGTCGAGTCCGAGGCGATGGCCCTCGAGATGGCCCGGACGTGGCCCGGGCTCGTGTTCGACACGGATCGGGTCGAGGTATGGCCGGCCGGCTCGTCACCGGACGAGGCCAAAGCCCAGGCGGCCGCAGAAGCCCGCTGAGGCCTCGGCTGCCGTTGGGCCGAGAATCACAACCCCAGGGCCGTGGCCCTGGGGAAGGACGGAGAACGGACCGCCGATGCGGAACTGATGCCGGCTCCGCAGCCGCCCGGCATCCCGCCGGAGGATCTGCGCGTCGCCGGACGAATGTCTCGATGTCCGGCGGTCCGTCTGTCTTGATCAGACACTAGGCCTCGAGCATGACGCCGGATACCTGCCAGGAGTCACGTTTCCTGTAGGACACGTGACACGATTCCGGGTACGTCATTCGACCGCCGGGTTTCCCAAAGCGCTCAGCGCGCCTCGTAGCGGTACCGGTCGCGGTCGCGGACGAGGCGCCCGATCGGGTGCTCGACCTCGTGCGAGAGCACGATCGTCCATTCCTCGTCGGCGGCCTGGGCGAAGAGCGAACCCTTGACGAGCACGGAGTCCAGCGGGAAGTCGTCGAACGCCGTGACCCAGCGCGGGTTGGCGCTCCATGGACGCATCGCAAGGTCGCCAAAGAACGCGAGCGGGGCGGCACCGGGAGCGCGAACGACGATCGCCTGGTGACCGGCCGAATGACCGCCCGTCGGGATTACCGAGACGCCCTGCAGGAGCTCCCGCTCGCCCTCGACCCAGCCCTCGGCGCCCCAGTCCCGGACGAGCTCCAGCTCGGGCTGGACGTAGGAAGCGACGAGGCGGGGGTTCGTGCCGAGGGCGATCTCCCATTCGGCCCGCTGGGCGACGATCCGCGCCCGCGGGAACGCCCGCGCGCCGTCGGCGGCGAGCAGGCCTCCGGCATGGTCGAAATGGAGGTGGCTCATCGCGACGACGTCGACCGAGCCCGGGTCGAAGCCGGCGGTCTCCAGCGCAGCGACCACCCACGGCCCCTCGTAGCCGCGCATCGACCGGCCCTTCGCGTCGATCCGCTCGCCGATCCCCGTCTCGACGAGAACCCGACCGGCAGGCGTCTCGATCAGCAGGCAGTTCAGGGCCTGGAGCAGCCGGTTCTCGGCGTCGATCTCGGTCGTGACCCAACGTTCCCAGAGGAGCCGCGGCACGGGCCCGAACAGGGCGCCCGCGTCCGATCGGAAGGTTCCGGCCTGGACGAGGGCGACGGTCACCCCGCCGCCCAGGTCCCGCCGCCAATCGACGGCCTCGTTCGGCCCGCTCACGGCTTTCCGGGCTGGCGTCGACGCCACCACGCCCAATAGACGACCCCGATCACGATCGGCGTGACGAGATAGCCGACGACGAAGGCGGCGGCGTTCCCACCAGGCGGGATGCGGATCGTGAGGAGGTTGACGACGGCGATCGTCAGGCCGATGCCGATGGCGACGAGCGGCGAGGGCGCGGTGAACCCCTTCATGCCGGTCGCGCGGTCAATCGGGTGGCTCGTCCTCCGCGACCGCGCCGATGCGAGGCCCGGTGAAGTCGCGGTGGAACGCCGACGCCGTCGGCTCGGACTGGCCCTGGTACTTCGAGCCGAGCGTCGGCGAGCCGTACGGCCGATCGACCGGGCTCGACATCTTGAAGAACGAGATCTGGCCGATCTTCATCCCGAAGTAGAGCGCAATGGGGAGATTGGCGACATTCGAAAGTTCGAGCGTCAGGTTGCCTTTCCAGCCGGGGTCGACGTAGCCCGCCGTCGAGTGGATCAGCAGCCCGAGGCGGCCAAGAGAGCTGTTATGGGTGGGGATGAACGAGCGCGAAGCCAGGAAGACGCCGCGCGGCGAGGCGACCTGGATACAGCGGACCGGAACGGACGCGACCTCTCGCACCACATCGATGGAGCGGAACCGATGGAATCGGCTGTCCGGTGCCTTCTGTCGGGCCAGCTTCCGCGTCAACCGGAATACCGGCCGGTCAGGAGTGAACTTGATCCGGTACTTCGGCCCTTTGTCGACGCCATAGAGCGTGGCCCGACCCTCGGTTTTGATCGGTCGGAAGCCGAGGCTCGCCGCGAGCTCGACGACGGAATCGGCCAGATTCTCGCGCGTGCTCGTGAACTCGCATCGCCCGGCGACATCGTCGACGTAGCCGTCCGTGTCCATCAGGCCCTGCAGCAACGCCAGACGCTGCTCGATGCCGGACTCGAGATAGGGTCGGGGCACGTACTTGCCCTCCCGCATCCCCAATTCGCGCAGGCGGCTCGACAAGGTGCGATTTCGCTCGTAGCGGCCGCTCGTGGCGTCACGGGTTCGACCCGTGGCGCCGATGCTGTACAGGTGAGGCGCGTACGCCAGCCGCCGGACCGGATAGCCTTCGCCGCTGATCTGCTCAAGGATCTCGTCATCGACCGAGGTGATGGCAGCCGCGGTCGTGGTCCCGTCGCCAAGCCACGCACCGAGGGTGTACGGCTCGATCGGCAGGTCGAGCCGCGTCGGATACTGGATCGGGCCGGCGAGCGGCACATGGTGGTTCATCTCGCCGCGGACGCGCATCGTCTGGGCGATCTCCTCGGTTGTTCGCACCTTGAGCTGGGCTCGACCGTACCGTCGGCCATTCTTGTCGATCGTGACCCACTGATGGGAGGCGTCGGCGACGACTCGCGTTCCATCCGAGAACGTCAGCTCGCGGCATGGCCGCCCCAACATCGGTGGCGTGACTGCCACAATCGTTGTCGGCGCGCCTGTTTCGTCGAAGACGGCGTCGCCGGGTTCGAGATCGGCCATGGTTCGCCAGCCGCCAGGGGTCGGAACGGGAGTGTCCAGGGCGAGTGCCTTGCCTTCGAGCCTGGCGACAAGGTCGTTCGGCAATTCGACCCACTCGAGCGTCTGGCCCAGGACGAACTCGCCGGGATGCAGCACGAACGGCTCGTCGTCCGCGATCGTCAGGAGCTCCGTCAGGTCCGGCTGCGGTGCACGAACGTCGATGAACGGGTAGCGGTTGTTGCGGAAGACCCGGAACGATCGATCGAGATGGAGATCGACCGACGACGGCTGGAGGTCGGCCGGCTCGTAGGGCTTGATCGCGATCGCGCCCGCCTCGAGCGCGGCCCGGATATCCCGGTCGGACAGGACGCTCACTTGCCTGCCTTGCCGAAGCCGTCCGTTCCGCGTTCGGCGTAGAGGCTGTCGACCTCTCGCTTGAGCGCCTCGAGGTCGTCGTAGCTCTGGTAGACGCTGGCGAACCGGATGTAGGCGATCTGGTCGAGCTCCCGGAGCTTCGCCATCGCGAGTGCGCCGACCCGCGACGAGTCGACCTCGGTCGAGCCCTGGGAGCGAAGCTCCGCCTCGATCGCGTCGGAGGCGTGCTCGGCGGCATCGTCCGGGACCGGTCGGCGCGTCAGGGCCTTGCGGAGACCCGACGCCAGCTTCTCGCGATCGAACTCCTGGCGGGCGCCGTCACGCTTGACGATCACGAGGCGGGCGGCCTCGACCCGCTCGTAGGTCGTGAAACGGGTCGCACACGCCGAGCATTCGCGGCGGCGCCGGATCGTCGCCGAATCGTCGAGATCGCGTGAGTCGACGACCCGTGTCTCACGCTCACCGCAATGGGGACAGCGCATCGGCCCTCCAGGCGCTCGCACCACTACCGCTTGTGGTGTCGACCGATGATACCACTAGATACAGGGTCTCTTGGGCAGGCAGCGGGCCCGCCGTCGCGGGCGGCAGCCCTCCAGGTCAGGCTCGCCGGCACTGGAAGCGGTCCGGCCCGTCGCCGACGATGAGGTCGGCCGCGGCCTGCCGCTGGCGGGCGATCGCCTCGCGGGCGTGAAGGACGTTGAGATAGCCGCGCTTGATCGACGTCTGGGCCTCGAGCTCACGACCGCCACTCCGAGCGGACGTCTGGATCGACCGACCATGCTCGATCATCTCGAGGGCCCGCGCGACGCGTTCCAGCTCGCCGACGATCTCGTTCCGGATCGAGGCGGCGGCGCTCGGCGGCCGGAGGGCTTTGGCCTCCTCCGCATATTTGGCGACCGCGTCCAGCGAGGCGTTGAGGTCATCGCCGAGGGCGTCGGCGCCGACCTGGCCGCGGCGGACGGCATCGACCTGGACGCTGACCTCGTTGAGCGACCTCTCGACCCGGCTCCCGAGATCGCCGACCTGGCGTCGAAAGCGCTCGACGTCGCGCGTCTGGGCGAGGAACCGGCCGGCCCGCCGGAGAACCAGGGCAAAGAGGACGAGCAGGATGAGGAAGGCGATCAGCGGCAGGATCAGCAGGGGCTGCATCGCCGGCTTCCCTCCGTCTCGCCCGTGACCGGCCGACTCAGCCGGCGCGGGCGCGAAGCGCGGCCAGGAGAGCCGGGCCGACCTCGAACAGGTCACCGACGACGAACAGGTCCGCGTACTCGGCGATCGGAGCATCGGGGTCGCGGTTCACGGCCACGATCGTGTCGGCCGTCTGCATCCCGACCTTGTGCTGGATCGCGCCCGAGATCCCGAGCGCGAGGTAGAGCGCCGGCTTCACGATCTTGCCCGTCTGGCCGATCTGCTGGGCGTACGGGATCCAGCCGGCGTCGACGGCCGCCCGGGTCGCTCCGACCGAGCCGCCGAGCGCCTCGGCCAGCTCGTCGACGAGCTTGAAGCCGTCGGGGCCGCCGACTCCCCGACCACCGGCCACGATGACCCGCGCCTCCTCGATCGGCGCCACGGCATCCGCTGCGGCGACACGATCCGTGACGCTCACCTGGGGCAGGCGGAGATCACCCTCGACGGTCGTCGCCTCGACGGTTCCAGCCTTCGCCGCCGGCTCGGCGGTCACCGCATTCGGTCGGACGGTCACGATGCCGTGCTCGCCGGTGAACCGGCTCGTCGTGGTGAGCTTGCCGCCAAAGACGCTCATCTCGACGACCGGCCCTTTGTCCCAGCGGACGGCGACGGCGTTGACGAGGACGCCCCAGCCCGACAGGGCGGAGAGGACACCCGCGACGTCGCGGCCTTCCGGGCCGGCACCCGCGAGGAGACAGGCCGGTTGCTCCCGCTCGATCAGGGCGGCCAACCGCTCCGCCACGATCGTGCTGGCGGCATGATCGGCGGTCGCGGGCTCGGTGACGCTCAGCACGCGAGGGACGAACCGGGCCAGCTCCTTCGCGGCGGCTTTCGGGTCGCTGCCGATGACGACACCGACGACGTCAATGCCGGCCGCCTTGGCCAGCTGCCGGGCCAGCGTCGCGACCTCCGTGCTGATGTTCGCGAGGCTGCCGTCGGGTGCGAGCTCGCCGTGGACCCAGATCGGCGGAGCGGCCGCCATCAGAGGATCCTCCGCTCGGCCAGGAAGGCGACAACCTGACGGGCGGCCTCCTCGGCCGGCTCACGGATGACCCGGGTGGCGGCCCGCGGCGGCGGCGCTTCGGCACCGAGGACGGTCGTCGTCGCCTCACCCGCCTCGGCGCCGTCGACGTCGGCCAGTGCGCTCGTCGTCAGCTCCTTCGAGCGAGCGGCCATGATCCCCTTGAGCGACGGGTAGC
>DASUPH010000341.1:0-4066 GCA_036276275.1 Candidatus Limnocylindrales bacterium | reverse complement strand
AGCACGCCGGTCGCGATCGGGACACCGCCTTCGCGGCCGATGTCGATCCCGCCGACGATGAGGACGCGGCCGTCGGGGAGCCGCGTCGCGATGTGTTCCTGGCGCGGCGTACCGATCGAGCCCACGGAGCCGAAGGATCCGGCCCCAGGGTCGTACATCTCGGCTGACGATAGGACTCGCCACTTCTGTCCGTCGCTCCAGTAGCCGCCCGCGATCAGGACTCGCCCATCCTCGAGGAGCGTCGCCGAGTGCTGCTGGCGCCCCTCGCGCATGTTGCCGGCCGCGCGGAAGGCGCCTGTCCGCGGGTCGTAGAGTTCCGCGCTCCGGTAGACGGAGTCTTTCGGCGACCGACCGCCGAGGATCAGAACCCGGCCATCGTCCAGGAGCGTGGCCGTGTGCAGCCAGCGGCCGGTGTGCATCGAACCCGTCTTCGTGAACTTGCCGGTCGCCGGGTCGTAAACGTCGGCCGAGGTGCTGCTGGCGTACGCCTCCCCTCCCCCGCCCGCGACCAGGACGCGGCCGTCCTTCAGGAGGGTCGCGGTGTGGTTGTCCCGGAACGTGCTCATCGAGCCGGTCGTGCTGAATGTTCCCGTCTCCGGGTCGTAGATCTCGGCAGTGGCGAGGACGCTCGCTGACGTCTCGGCGGTCTCGAACGACGCCAGGATCACGCTGCTCGTCGTCGGCGGCGCCCCGGACAGGCCACCGGCAATCAGGACGCGGCCATCCGCGAGGAGCGTCGCCGTATGGAACTCGCGCGGCGCGTGCATTGAGCCGGTGGGACTGAACGAGCCGGTCGCGGGGTCGTAGATCTCCGCCGTCGCCCAGATTCCGTCCTGACCCGCCGCCGCGCAGTTGTAGCCGCCGGCGAACAGGACGCGCCCGTCGCGCAGGAGCGTCGCGGTCTTGCTCGCCCGATGAACGCCGAGCGAGCCTGTCGGCGTGAAGGCATTGGTCGAGGGGTCGTAGATCTCGGCCGCGGTGCCGCAGGTCGCGGTGACGAGAACGCGTCCGTCGTCGAGCAGCGTGGCCGTGTCGGCTGCGCGGTTGTTGGTCGCCTGGGCGCCGGTCAAGGTGAATCCCGGGCCGAGGTCGGGCATCGGCGTCGCGGACGGCGTCGGCGCCGGCGGCCCGACGGCAACGATGGGCTGGGTCGTCCACGGTGGAGGCACGATCGCCAGTCCGCCGAGCGGTTGGAGAGCCGGAATCGCAAATTCGAGGTCCTCATTCGAAACGCCGATCGCCGAGCTGGGCAGCACGGCCGTCGCATTCGATCCGTCGGCGCCCGTGGTCCACCAGCCGGGCGCGCCGCCGGCGCCACCTGGCAGCCGCGTGAACAGGATCCGCCCGTCGGCGGTCCAGGACGGCCAGGTCGCCCTGTCATCCGTGGTCAGGCGACGCATCTCGGAGCCGTCAGGACGGATCGTGTACAGGTCGCCCGCCCCGAGCGGGCCGCCGCCAGCTGGCGACTGGAACACGATGCGGTCGCCATCGGGCGACCAGCTCGCGTTGAGCGCGGCAAGCGTCGTGGGCGAGATCTGACGCAGGTTCTCGCCGTCGGCGTCGACGACGAAGACGGCGTCGAGGATCGGCGCGAGCGGGCCGTTGTCGTCCTTCGACCCGTATCGCGAGAACACGATCTGCTGCCCGTCGGGCGACCAGCCGGGCCGAACGCCGCCGGCCGGCAGCGTCGACGCCAGCTCCGTGAGCCGACCGGTGGCGAGATCGAGCGTCGCGATCGACGTCCGGCCGAACGATCCCGTCTCGTCGATGGACTCGCGGACGAACACGAGCTTCGCGCCGTCTCTCGAGATCGCCACGTCGTGACCGATCCGGCACGAGAACGCGGGCGGCGACGGGTCGCAATCGGCCTCGACCGCGACGCGCTCGCGGCCGGCTAGATCGGCCAGGTACACCTTCCCGCTGTCGGAGTACAGAAGGCGCGACCCGTCGGGCGACCAGCCCAGGACCTCCTGGCCGCCCGTGCCGTCGGTGAACAGCTCGTGCGCGTCGCGACCGTCGGTCCCGACGATCCAGACACGCGGCACGGGGCACGAAGCGTCCTCGAATTGGCATGTCCGGACCTTTTGGACCCGCTTGGTGAATGCGATCAGATCGCCGTTCCGGAGGGCCGGTTTCGCGGTCGGCGCCGTGGACGGCGGCGGGACGACCGACGGCCCGGGTGATTCAGCCGCGATGTCCGAAGGTCCCGGCGAGACCAGCGTCGTCAGCCGCAGCAAGGCCGCGCCGCCGGCGAGGGCACCGCCGCCGACCAGCAGCGCTGCAGCTGCGAGGAGCGGAAAGGAGCCGCGGCGGCGGAACCGGCGTCGCGCACCGGGCATCGAGGCCGGGATCGCCATGACCTCGTCGCGCAGGGCACTCGGCGCGCTCTCGTCCTCGCCGACTTCGCCGCCGTACCAGGCTCGGAGACGCTGTTCGAGCTCGTCGTTCGTCATCGGTCGGTCCCCTGTCCGTCGGCCGGCGCGATCGCGTCGTGCAGCCGCTTCAAGGCGTAGTGGAGTCGCGACTGGACCGTCCCCACCGGGACGCCGAGCCGCGCGGCAATGTCGGGCACGGTGAGGTCGCGGTAGAACCGCAGCGCGACGACGATCCGGTGATCCGGCGAGAGCGAGGCGATCGCCGCACCGACCAGCTGGCGATCTTCGGCGGCGCTGACCTGATCGCTGGTCGCGAGGGTCAACTCCGGCGAGATGTCGGTCGCGTGCCAGCGACTCGCCCGGAGCCGGTTGCGGCACGTGTTGACGAGGATTCGGTCGAACCACGGGTCGAACCGCTCGGGGTCGCGGAGTGAGTCCCACTTGCGCCAGGCCTGGACGAAGGCGTCGTGTGTGGCGTCCTGGGCGTCGACGGCGTCATGCAGGATCGCCCGCGCCAGCCCGTAGGCTCGATCGAGCTGCTCGTTCGCGAGCAGGAGGAATGCTGCGTCGCGGCGCGCGACATCGCGACCCGGCGTGGAAACCCGGTCCGCGAGATCGACGAGGTCGGACGAGCGGTTCACGATGACAAGACACTCCAGCCAGGCGGAACGTTCACCCTGCGGCCAGCCTACGCGAGCGGCGCCTCTAGGTACGCCCCCTCCCCCACCTCGAACAGCTCCACCGGCGCCTCGAAGCCCTTCAGCCCGTGCGTACCGACCGAGCGGAGCGTGAGCCCGCTCGCCGCAGCGAGCAGTCGCGTAAGGCCCGACGTGTAGACGGAGCCTGCCCCGGCCGCGGCCATGATCCGGGCGGTCTCGTGCACCGCGATCCCTCGGAGATCTCCTCCGTCGACCAGGTCGACCTCGCCCGTGTGGACGCCGGCGCGGATCTCGACCCCGGCGGTCCTGACGGCGTCGCGGATCGACGTCGCCGCTCGAAGAGCCGCCTCGGCGCTGTTGAACGCCGCGAGGAAGCCGTCGCCGGTGGTGTCGATCTCCCTGCCGCCGAATTGCGCGAGCTGGCGGCGGACGATTCGGTTGTGATCGTCCAGTCGTCCCTTCCACGCGGCGTCGCCCAGCTGCCCGGCGAGCCGGGTGGAATCCACGATGTCCGTCATCAGCATTGTCAAGACCGCTCGCGCATGCGGGGCGGGCAGGGCAAATCCGGCCGAGTTGCCGAACACGTCGAGAATGACCAGGGGCTCATCGCCGACGACCCAGGAATCGTGACCGGAAGGGATGTCCACGACCTCGTTGGGCCCGACCTCGGCTTCCTCGCCGCCATCCATCCGAACGCCGAGGCGGCCACTCACGATCAGCTGGAGATGGTGGACCTGGCAGGACGGTGTCCCCACGATGGACTTCAGATCGACGGACCACCGCCAGCCAGGCTCGAGGACGGCTCGCCCGATCGCCAATCCGCTGCCAAGGTCGACGTAGACGCCGCTGCCGCGTCCGAGCGGCCGAACCGCATCGGGCTGGTCGAGGTTCCTCACCGTGAGCTGCGGTCGTTCCACTGTCATGTCGCCGATGCTAGGCGAGGTTGGCCGGCGTCGCCGTCGCGATCGGCGAGACCGGGCCGACGTCAGGTCCTGGTCCCCACCACGGTGACGCCGTCCACGGCTGGGTAGT
>DASUPH010000340.1:0-12982 GCA_036276275.1 Candidatus Limnocylindrales bacterium | reverse complement strand
GGCCGATCGCCTCCATCTTCTGGGCCTGGATCAGCTCGGCCTGCAGGCGTGTCCGCTCGGTCATGTCGCGAACGATTGCGAGAACGCGGGCCTCGCCCTCGATCGCCAGCGGATGGAGGTCGACCTCCTTCGGGAACGTCGAGCCGTCGAGCCGGCGGCCAACCCCGATGTGATTCACGACCCCGTGCCGGCGGAATTCCTTGCTCCTGGTGTCGATATCCCGCCGCTCACCCTCGACGAGGTCGTCGACGTGTCGTCCGATCAGGTCCCCGCCGTACATGCGGCGGGCGGCGGGGTTGGCGTCGAGGACGATGTCGTCGGCGCTCTCGACGAGGAGCGCGTCGGGCGATCGCTCGAAGAGGGCCCGATAGCGGGTTTCCGAGGCCGCAACGACCTGGCGGAGGCTGCGATTGACGAACGAGATGTCGAGGACGCGGCCGATCGCCTCGAGCGTCCGCTCGTCGACGTCGAGCTCCTCGACGGGCGCGACGAACAGCGAGAAAAGCAGGGCGGTCAGGCGGCCGTCCTCGCGGATCGGGAAGGCGGCCACGGTCCGGTAGCCGGGGCTCAGATATTCGCCGGGTGCTTCGGTTCCGATCGGCTCGGGGCTGGTCGGCGCGATGAAGGCCGGATGGCCGCCCTCCAGCCTCGTCCGGACCGCCGGGTCGATCAGGGGCCATTCGAGGAGCGCCTCGACCGTGCCCGGCGCCGCCCGGTCGGCCGCGATCGGCGTGAGTCGCTCGCCCTCGATCCGGGCGAGGATCGCCGAGTCGGCACCGATGATCGAGCCGATGTCGGCGACGAGGCGCTCGAGGCCGAGGCCGTCGATCGGGGCGGCGTCGGGCAGCCGCGTCAGCTCGAGCAGCGCCCGGAACCGGCCGGTCAGCGTTCGTTCCTGGGCGAGGCCGCTCTCGACGGCCTCGAGGAGCCGGGCATTCTCGATGGCGGCCGCGGTCAGGGCGGCGGCCTGGAGCAGGATCGCCTTCGACGGCGGGCTCGCGATCGGCTGGCGCCAGCCGAGGGAGAGCATGCCGAGCAGCCGGCCCGAGAGGCGAAGGCCGACCACGACGAGGTGCACGATGCCGTCGGCGAGGACGGCAGCGCGGACATCGTCGCGGAGGGGCGCGGTGGCGACATCGGCATTGATGTAGGCATCGGGCGCCTGCAGCGCCTCGGCGAGCGGGCCGCCGAGCCGGCCCAGGGCCAGGATCACCTCGATCGTCTGTGGCCCCACGCCGCGATGGGCCATCGCCTCGTATGCCCGGTCCATCGACGTGACCAGGCCGGCGTCGGCGCCGGTCGCCCGGCAGAGGATGTCGAGCGCCGCCTCCGCGACCTCGGTCTTGGAACGGGCCCGGTCGGTCGCGACGACGAGCGAGCCGAGGGTCGCGATCTCCGCCTCGACACGGGCCGAGTCGCTGACGTCGCGGTTGACGACGAGGATCCCATTGGCCGTGCCGGCCGCGTCCCTGAGGAGGATCGTGATCGTGTCGACGATCACCTCCCGACCGGGCGTCGTCTCGCCCGCCGGACGCTGGACGACCCGACCGCGCCACGTTCCCTCTCGCTCGAGGAGCTCGCGCGCGGCCGGAACATCGAGCGGCGTCCCGTCGGGCTCGAACGTGGACCACAGGTCGCGGAACCGGTGACCGATCGCGTCCTCCTCGGAGAGCCCGTAGAGACGCGCGGCCGCCGGGTTCCAGCCGTGGATCAGGTGGTCCGGGTCGGTCACGATGATCGCGTCGAGCGATTGGCGGACCACTTCGATCGGAACCGCCGCCAGCGCGTCGCTCGGGGCTGCCGTGGGTGCGGGCGCGGTCGTTGGGCTGAGGGGATCGGTCCCGACGACCGGATCCGGCGGGTCGAGCCCCTCGACGTCGGTCACGCCGGTATCCTACTCGTGCACGGAGGTCCGACCCTTGACTTGGCCCCTGACCGACGAGGAGCGTCTCCTCCGCGACACCGCCCGCGAGTTCGCCCAGCGTGAGGTGGCGCCGACCGCCATCGAGCGCGACGCCACGGAACACTTCGACCGCTCGATCTTCTCGCAGATGGCCGATCTCGGGCTGACCGGCGCACCGCTGCCCGAGACCGTCGGCGGCGCCGGCGTCAGCTATCTGGGCTGGACGCTCGTGATGGAAGAGCTGGGCGCGGCCGACATGGCGACCGCGGTCACCCTTTCGGTCCACATCCTCTCGCAGTACCCGGTCGTGACCTGGGGCAGCGACGAGCAGCACAGCCGCTGGCTCGGGCCGATGATCGCCGGCGAGGCCCTCGGGGCGTTCGCCCTGACGGAGCCGCGGGCGGGTTCCGACGCCGCCGCGATCGCCACCCGGGCCGAACGGGTCGGGCCGGCCGACGCACCGGAGGGCTACCGCCTGACGGGCACGAAGATCTGGATCTCGAACGCTCCCGAAGCAGACCGCTACCTCGTCTTCGCAACGCTCGACCCTTCGGCCGGCTCGAAGGCGATCACCGCGTTCCTCGTCGAGAAGGGCAGCGACGGCTTCGAGTTCGGCGCCCACGAGCAGAAGATGGGCATCCGGTCGTGTCCCGCTGCCGAGCTTGTCTTCGACGGTTGCCTCGTGCCGGTCGCCAACCGGCTCGGCGGCGAGGGCGATGGCTACAAGATCGCGCTGTCGGCGCTCGCCGAGGGCCGGATCTCGATCGCGGCCGCCTGTGTCGGGCTGGCCAGGTCGGCCCTCGAACAGGCTGTCGGGTATCTCGGCCAGCGGAAGGCGTTCGGGGGCGTCCTGAGCGACCAGCAGGGCCTCCGGTTCCTGCTCGCGGAGATGGCCCGCGACGTCGAGGCTGCCCGGGCCCTGACGCGCCAGGCCGCCGCGGCCAAGGATCGCGGCGAGCCGATCGGCGTGGCGTCATCGCTCGCCAAGTGGACGGCATCCGATACCGCGATGAAGGTCGCCACGGACGCGGTCCAGCTGTTCGGAGCGAGTGGCTATTCGCGCGAGACGGGCATCGAGCGCCTGATGCGCGACGCGAAGGGCGCCCAGATCTACGAGGGCACGAACCAGATCCACCGCCTGATCGTCGCCGACGAGCTCCTTCGCGGCTGATTCCGCGGCCGCCGCGCCGGCCGCGCCGGCAGCGCCGCCGCGCCGGCGCGCTTCCCGGCCCCACGCCGTCATGACATTCGTGCAGGTGGTGCTCGTCGCCGCGCTTGATTCCTGTCATTCGAGCGCCAGCCGCGTCTTTGTCGCCCGGATCCCTGGCCATGCTGGTCAGAAGGGCACCTGGTGCTCGTGTGCCGCATGGGAGCGGCACGCGACCCGGCAGTTGAGCGCCGTGTGCTTATTCGGCAGGGAGATCGGACGATGGAAGCCGCGCTCGTGCTGGACGCACACGTCGCGCCCCGGCGACGGCCACTCCGCCGTGCGCCTCTTGCTCATTCGTCACGAAGCCGAGCCCGTTGACCTTCCCGCGCGGAGCCCGGAGCCACGCTCGAACGGCGCGGCCGTCTTCCGGAAACTTCGCCCGCAATGCAGTCCGATGCCGCGCGAACGCCCGCCGGTTCGTGCGGCTTTCGGCCACGACGACCCAGCAGGAGACCGACGTGGCAATCCATCCCCGTTCGGACGCGATCCCTGTGGCGAGCCGACGCTTGCGGTCGACGCCCGCCATCAGGTCGTTGATGTCGACGAATTCCGTCTTGAGCTCGATGACGAGGAGGCTTTCGCTCGCCGCGTGGCAGGCAAGCCCGTCGATGACGCCTCGCTCGCCGTAGACCGAGAACGACACTTCCGGCTCGAACACCCACTCGGTGAGTGGCGCGAATCGCCGTGCGATCGCCTCGTGCATCGCCGCGTGACGAGCATTCAGCAAACGCCC
This sequence comes from Candidatus Limnocylindrales bacterium, assembly GCA_036276275.1. GTDB lineage: Bacteria > Chloroflexota > Limnocylindria > Limnocylindrales > CSP1-4 > CF-46. Next base: position 9,136 of record DASUPH010000340.1, on the reverse strand, counting down.
GAGGTCGCCAGCCTGCCAGCGAACGACCATCTCCAGGCGGGCACCAAGCACAGTCGCGATCGCCCGCAGCCGCTGCATCGGGATACGATCGAGCTGTCCCCGCTCGACCCGGCCGACCATGAACCGCGACACGCCCGCAGCGATTGAGATCTCATCCTGGGTCCGTCCCTGCCGCAGTCGGAGCAGGAGCATCGCGGTCCCGATCTGGCGGTCCTCCATCACCGGAGCATGCCAATCAGCGCTCACCTGCCGCTTACGGCGTGTAGATTCGACCGATGACCGAGACCGCCACGACCGACGCCCGGCCCGCCGACGCCGGCGCCGTCCCCACGTTCCGACTCTTCGTCGCCGGGGAGTGGTGCGACTCGGTGAGTGGCCGAACGTTCGAGAGCCGCAACCCCGCCGACGACCGCGACATCGTCGGCCGCTTCCAGCAGGCGACGGCGGCCGACGTGGGGATGGCCGTCCGGGCCGCGGAGATCGCCGGGGCACTCTGGCGGCGGACGCCGGCCCCGAAGCGCGGCGAGATCCTCTATCGGTTCGGCGCCCTCATGGCCGAGCACAAGGAGCGTCTCGCCCGGGCGATGACCCGCGAGATGGGCAAGGTGATCGCCGAGGCCCGCGGCGACGTCCAGGAGGGGATCGACATCGCCTTCCTGATGGCCGGCGAGGGCCGCCGCATGTTCGGCGACACGACGCCGAGCGAGCTACCCGACAAGTGGGCGATGAGCGTCCGCCAGCCGATCGGGATCGCCGGGATCATCACCCCCTGGAACTTCCCGATGGCGATCCCGTGCTGGAAGATGATGCCCGCCCTCGTGGCCGGCAACACCGTCGTCTTCAAGCCGTCGAGCGACACGCCCCATTGCGCGACGCTCCTCGTCGAGCTGATGGCCGAGGCAGGCTTCCCGGCCGGGACCGTCAATCTCGTCACGGGCTCCGGTGCCGAGGTCGGCGACGCGATCGTCGATGCCCCCGATGTCGCGGTGATCTCCTTCACCGGCTCGACGACGACCGGTCGCCGCATCGCGGAGCGGGCCGGCCGGAAGCTCAAGCGACTGAGCCTGGAGCTCGGCGGCAAGAACGCGATCGTCGTCATGGCCGACGCCGATCTCGACCTCGCAACCGACGGGATCCTGTGGTCGGCATTCGGGACGACCGGCCAGCGCTGCACGGCCGCGAGCCGCGTCGTCGTGGAGCGGCAGGTCGTCGATCCGCTGCTCGAGCGCCTGGAGCGGCGCGCCCGCGACCTGCAGCTCGGCTCCGGCCTCGACGAGAAGGTCGACGTCGGTCCGTTGATCAACGCCGCGGCCGTCGAGAAGGTCTCGTCCTACGTCGGCATCGGCCGGGGCGAGGGTGATCTCATCATCGGCGGCGATGCCGCTCGCGACGGGGAGCTGGCCCACGGCCATTTCTTCCGTCCGACGATCTTCTCGGCCGTCAAGCCGATGGACCGGATCGCCCAGGAGGAGATCTTCGGGCCGGTGCTGTCGGTCATCCCGGTCGACGACTACGCGGCGGCAACCACGGCGGTCAACCAGACCCGCTACGGCCTCTCGTCGTCGATCTTCACCCGCGATGCGAACACCGCGTTCCGGGCGATGCGCGATTTCGAGACCGGGATCATGTATGTCAACGCCGGCACGACCGGGGCCGAGACGCACCTGCCGTTCGGTGGCTGGAAGGAGACCGGCAACGGCCACCGCGAGGCCGGCCACGCGGCGCTCGACACGTTCACCGAATGGAAGTCGATCTACGTCGACTTCAGCGGCAGGTTGCAGCGCGCCCAGATCGACAACCGGCCCACCGAGTAGTCGACAGGCTCGCTCTCCACCGCCGGCACCACGAATCGGCCCCCGCGGGTGCTCAGGAGCCGTGCCGTCATGGTCGGGTTGATCTCCTGGTCAGAACCGCGCGGCCGGCTGCCGTCTCGGGTAGTCCCATCAGGCCATGCCGAATCGATCGGTCGGAGTGCAACATGGGAGCGATGCTCATCGACATCGACAACCCCCACGCGCGCCTGCGCCGGATCATGCAGCTGATCGAGGCGAAGGAGTACGCCGCGGTCGGTGGCAGCCGACGGTACCTGGCTGGCCAGCGCCGGCTGACCTGGAGAGCCAGCCGGACGGCGTTGCTTGTCGTGGCCGCTTCGGCCCCGGGCACTGCCTTCGTCCTGTCGCTGCTTCACCCGGGCCATCTCGGTTTCCTCGCGCTGGTGACCGGGATGATGGGCGGCTTTGCGCTCGCAGCGTGGTGGGCGCTGGGCCATGGCCTGCGGCGGCGGCCCGAGCTTGTCTTGTTCGCGGCGGCACTCGTTGTTCTCTTCGGCATGATCGCGTTGGGCCTTGGCGGACCCAAGCTCGTGGACTTGTCATTCACGTACCTGATTGCTCTGCCGATGATGGTGGCCCTGCTGATCCCGTGGCGGACATCGACCGAGATCCGCTGGCTGGCCGTGAACTCGGTCATCGGCACGGCCTTTGTCGCGCTCGTCCCGGCGAGCGCCCTGTCGGCCGGCGACCGGGGTGATCTCGTCGTGGCGTTGTCCACCTCGCTGATCGGCAGTTTCGTCGGCCACAAGCTCCTGTTCCGCAACCACGTCACCATGTTCAGCCAACTCCAATCGATCGCCCATCTCCATCGCAGCCAGAACAGCCAGCGGGTCGAACTCGAGCGTGTCTATCGATCCCTCGAGATCACGGCCCGGACGGACGAACTGACCCGGGTCGGCAACCGGATGAAGCTCCAGGAAGACCTCGTCACCGTGCGCGCCAGAGTCGGGCGCACGGCCCGGCCGATCGGCATTCTCGAGATCGATCTCGACCACTTCAAGGGCGTCAACGACGTTCTCGGCCACCTGGCCGGGGACGCCGTGCTGCGCCAGGTCGGTAGTGCACTCCGCACCGCTGTCCGCACCGAAGACCTCGTGTTCCGCTACGGCGGCGAAGAGTTCCTCGTCATCCTCGACAGCATCGCCGGGGGTGTCGAGGCGGCCGGCGAGCGAATCCGCTTGGCGGTCGAGAACCTCGGTCTCGCCCATCCCGGCAACCCACCGTTCGGGCTCGTGACGATCAGCGTCGGAGCGGCGGCGTTCGGCCCGGGAGACCTGGCCCAGAACGCGGACGAATGGTTCGCCCGGGTCGACGCCGCGATGTACGCAGCGAAGGCGGCCGGACGGAACCAGGTCGCGGTCGCCGACGGCTCGATCGCCATGCCGGCGCCGCGTCCGCGGCCCGGCGTCGGTCACCCGATCGGCAGCATCATCGTGGCACCCGCGTCGCGGTAGTACGCCAGCGTCGGCCGGTGAGGTACCGTCAAGAAGATGTACGTCGACTTCAGCGGCAGGTTGCAACGTGCACAGATCGACAACCAGTAGCGCGACCCACCGAGGTCGGAGGGGAAGCTCCGCGACCCCATCCGCCCGAGATCTCGACAACCAGGACATCTGAGGACGAGTCAGGCCATACCGCCGCCGTGCCCACCTTCGACGACGTCCGCCGCATCGCGATGGCCCTCCCCGAGGCCGAGGAAGTCCTGACCTGGGAGACGGACATCACGTTCCGGGTGCGTGGCAAGATCTTCGCGATCGGCGGGGAAGGCGCGGATCGCGTCTCGATCAAGCAGTCACCGGAGCGGCAGTCCGAGCTGATCGATCTCGATCCGGAGACATTCCAGAGTTCGGCCTATGTCGGCCGGTTCGGCTGGGTCACGGCCGATCTCGAGCGCGTCGACCCGTCGCTCCTCGTGGAGCTGCTCCGGAGCGCCTGGCGGCGGACCGCTCCGAAACGACTCGCCGCGACCCTCGAGGAGGCATGACATGAGCGCTCCCGACGAGACCCTGCCCGAGCACGTCCGGCGCAACCGAAGCGCCTGGGACGAGTGGGCGCCCGAGTACGTCGCCAACGGCGAGCGCAGCTGGCGGCTCCAGCCGGGCGCCGAGACGTGGGGCATCTGGGACATCCCGGAACGTGACGTCCACCTCCTGCCCGACGATCTGGCCGGCAAGGACACGATCGAGCTCGGCTGCGGCACGGGCTACGTGTCGGCCTGGCTCGCCCGGCGCGGCGGGCGACCCGTCGGAATCGACAATTCCGAGCAGCAGCTCGCGACCGCTCGCCGGCTCCAGCAGGAGCACGGGCTCGATTTCCCGCTCATCCACGGCAACGCCGAGACCGTGCCGTATCCCGATGCGAGCTTCGATCTCGCGATCTCCGAATACGGCGCGTCGATCTGGGCGGATCCGTACCTCTGGATCCCCGAGGCGTCGCGTCTCCTCCGGCCGGGCGGCCAGCTGATCTTCCTCGTCAACTCCCTGCTCATGGTCCTGTGCATGCCCGACGGCGACGACGCGGTGGCGTCCGCCAGCCTGGTCCGGCCGTATTTCGGGATCCACCGGCTGGACTGGGGCACGGAGGAGTCGGTCGAGTTCCACGTCGGCTATGGCGAGTGGATCCGGCTCCTGCGATCGAACGGATCCGAGGTCGAGAACCTTGTCGAGCTGCGTCCGGCCGAAGGCGCGACGACGACCTATGACCACGTCTCGCTCGAATGGGCCCGCCAGTGGCCGAGCGAGGAGGTCTGGATCGCCCGAAAGCGGGCTTGACCCGACGACGACCTGTGTCAGGGCGTGAACACCTCGACGACATCGGACACCGACAGCATCGCCGAGCGGCCCCCGCCAATGACGAACCAGCGGCCGTCGACGACGGCAGCCGCGAGGCCATGCCGTTTCGTCGGCAGGTCCGGCCCCTTCGACCACGTCATCGTCGCGAGGTCGAGGACCTCGTGCTCCGGGTGAGTGCTGAGGGCGTTGAGATTCTCGCCGCCGGCGGTATGGATCGACGTGCCGATGACCCCGACCGCCATTCCGCCCCGCGGCGTCGGCATGGACGGCAGAGTTTCCCAGCGGTTCGTCGCCGGGTCGTAGGCCTCGACGGCGCCGAGGTTCTGGGTCTTTCGCCCACCGAGCGCGATCAGCCGGCCGCCGGCCTCGACGACGGACAGATGCTCGCGCTCGGTCGGCATCGGTGCCAGATCCGCCTGCCACCGGCCTGACACCGGATCGTAGGCCCAGAGCGCTCGCTGATTGGGGCCGCGGACCACGCCGCCGACGACGTAGATCTTGCCGCCCACTACCGCCGATCCATGCTGCGAGCGAGGTGCCGGCATCGGGGCGAGGGCGGTCCATCGGGCGACCGCCGGATCGTAGGCCCAGGTGCCGGCTCGGATCGCGCCCGTGAAGAAGATGCCCCCGCCGGTCAGGTAGATCTTGCCGTCGAGGGCGACGAGGCCGAAGTGGTCGCGTGGTTCGGGCAGCGGCGGCAGCGACGACCACGAGCCGGTCCTCGTGTCGAACGCCTCGAAGGTGGTGAGCGCATCGCCGTGCCCATCGAGACCACCGGCGAGGTAGATCACCCCGTCCAGGGCGGCGGCCGCGTTCTCGGCCCGTCGCGACGGCGTGGGCGTCCCCGTCTCCCAGGTCCCGCCGGTCCGCGGCAGGACAACTATGGGGCTCGCCTCCGGTGCGTCGCCGGGCGCGGCCGCCGACGGTGACGCCGAGCCCCCTCCGGCGAGCGATGGACCCGGCGACGCCGGCGAGCTTCCGCACGCGGCCAGTCCGCCGAAAACGACCACCGTGATCGCGACGACGGCAGGCCGATGATCCATCGCCCGACTCTACCGGCGTCCGGCCGAACGAGTTCAGTCGGCGCGATCGTGCGTCTCGTGCGCGAGGGCGACGGTCCGGTCCCGCATCGACGCATCCGGCCCGGTCCGGCCGTGTCGGGTACCCTGACCGCGGCCGATGCATTCCGTCACATCCTCGACCGCAGCCCCCGCAGCCGCCCGTCCCCCCTGGACCGTCCGCGTCGCGGCGTGGAGCGCGCGTCATCGCTGGCCGGTGTTCGGGCTGTGGTTCCTCGCCACGATCGGGCTGTTCATCGGCAGCCTCGCGGCCGGCGGGACGCGGAGCGTCGAGGCGGTCTCGAACGACGAGCGGGCGAAGTACGAGGCCGGCGAGGCGTACGTCGTCTACAGCGCGGCGAATGCCTCGGTCGGCGAGCAGGCGCCGGCGTCCCAGCAGTTTCTGTTGATCATGGCCAGCCCCGACCGGACGGTCGACGACCCGGCCTTCAAGGCCGCGACCGCAGACATCACGAAGCGGATGGCCGCCCTCCAGGGGACCGTGGATGGGGTGACGGGCCCCGTCTTCGAAGAGATCGTCGACCCGACGGTCGCTCCCGACTCCGCCGGCCTGATCGCGCCCGACCGGACCGCGGTCCGGATCGTGGCCCGTGTGCCCGGCGATGGCGGGGTGCTGGCCCAACGCCTCGACCCGGTGCCGGCCCTCGTGACCGAGATCAAGGCGGCCCATCCGGAGTACCGGATCCACGTCCTCAACAACACCCTCGCCAACAACGAGATCAGCGAGCTGATCAACGGCGGTCTCGACTCGTCGCTGCGGCTGACGATCCCGCTCACGTTCCTGATCCTGCTGGTCGCGTTCGGCGCCGTCGTCGCGGCGGTCATCCCGCTGATCCTCGCGATCACCGCGCTCCTGGCCGCATTCGGGATCCTCGGCCTGTACAGCCAGGTCGTCACCCCCGTCAGCCCGTACGCCAGCCAGCTCGTCGTGCTGATCGGGCTCGCGGTCGCGGTCGATTACTCGCTGTTCATGGTCACCCGGTTCCGGACGGAGCGCCGCCACGGCCGCGACAAGCTGGCGGCGATCCACGCGGCGAGCAACACGGCCGGCCGGGCAGTGTTCTTCTCGGGCCTCGCGGTGATGATCTCGATCGGCGGCCTGTTCCTGCTCGACGATCCGCTGTTCCGCTCGATGGCGGTCGGGACGATCTCGGTCGTCCTGGTCGCCGTGATCGGCTCCCTGACGTTCCTGCCGGCGACGCTGGCGCTCCTGGGCGACCGGGTCAATCGTCTGCGGGTCCCGTTTCTCGGCCGCGATCGCGAGGAGGGGAGCGGGATCTGGGCCGTCGTCGTTCGGGCCGTCATGCGGCGACCGGTGGTCGCCGCCACCGTCACGGCCGTCCTTCTCCTCGCGTTGGCGACACCCGTGCTCCGTCTCCACATGGGTCAGGCCGACTTCACGTCGTTCCCCGACACGCTCGACGGCGTCCAGGCCGTCAATCTTCTGAACGAGAAGTGGCCGAGCGGCTCCGACCTCGACCTCTCGATCGTCGTGACCAGGGCCGACGAGGAGCCGACGAAGGCCGCGATCCAGCGGCTGAGCGACGCGGTCCTCGCGATCCCCGGACTCAGCGGGCCACCCGAGACGCTGATGTCAACCGATGGCCACGTCGCGTTCATCAACTACGTCATGGCCGGCGGCAGCAACGACATCCGCAACCAGGAGATCGTCCGCCAGGTCCGCTCCTCGGTCGTCCCGACCGCCTTCGCCGGCCTGTCCGGCGTCCGCGCCCTGGTGACGGGCGACGCCGCTTACACGCTCGACATCGTCGACTTCTACGCCCACGGCATGCCGATCGTCATGGCCTTCGTCCTGGCGCTGTCGTTCCTGCTCCTGCTCGTCGCGTTCCGATCGATCGTGATCCCGATCAAGGCGATCCTGCTCAACCTGCTCTCGACCGGGGCGGCGTTCGGGCTGCTCGTGCTCGTCTTCCAGGAGGGTCGCCTGGCCGGGCTCCTCGACTTCAAGCCGGGACCGATCGAGGGGTTCATTCCGGTCTTCATCTTCACGATCCTGTTCGGGCTGTCGATGGACTACCACGTCTTCATCCTCACCCGGATCAAGGAAGCCCGCGATCACGGGATGCCATCGAACGAAGCTGTCGCCCGCGGGATCTCGATCACGTCGGGCACGATCACGAGCGCGGCCGCGATCATGGTCGTGGTGTTCGGCGTCTTCGTGACCCTGCCCCTGACGATCATCAAGCAGCTCGGGTTCGGGCTCGCGATCGCCGTCTTCCTCGACGCGACGATCGTGCGGAGCGTCCTGCTGCCGGCGACGATGCGTCTCCTCGGCGATTGGAACTGGTGGCTGCCGAGGTGGCTCGGCTGGCTGCCGCACGTGACGATCGAGGGAATCGAGGCGCCGGCGCCGTCCGAGCCCGCGGAGGGTGGCGCGGGGGCAGGGGAGCCCGCGACGACCTGACGGAGGGGACGGCGGGCATGAAAACGCGCCATCCGCCTGGTAAACCATGCGAATGACGCCATCCGAGAATAACGGAGGGCGTGGTCTGTGGGCGTTTCGCTCGGCCAGCGCGGCGTTGCAATCGGCTTGCACCGAAGGCGGCCATCGGGCGGCGGGAGGCCTCGGCAGGCCATCTGGGTTATCCTCGCCGCCGCTGGGCCGGTAGCTCAATGGCAGAGCAACTGACTCTTAATCAGTTGGTTGGGAGTTCGAGTCTCCCCCGGCTCACCAGCACCCTGAGCACGAAGAGAGGCATCCGGAACCGATCCGGAGGCCTCGCTCCTCGTCCGGTACTCGCGCCGCGGGATGTAACCGCAACCGGTCGGCCGGCGTCGGTTAGCCATGCTGGGACGCCGCGCGATCCTGTATCTCCCGGCCCTGGCCGTCGCGTGTGCATTGGCGGCGCCGGTCACCGGCCCGATCCGTGCGCTCGTGTTGTTTGTGGCGCTCGTGGCCGTCATCGTCGTCGGGCTTGGAGCGTTCCTCCTGTTCATGTACTTCTTCTGGCCGGACACGAACGGCGAGAACTGGTTCACGTATCGCAAGCGCCGCTGACTGCACCGCCTGAGTAAGCGGCAGCTAACCAGCGCTCGAAGGCTGCACCGGCCCGCCGCTCCGCGCGTCGACCACGCCCTCGAGGCTGGAACGGCGGCGATGGCGGGCCGTTTCGTGCTGGGTCACGGTTCGGGACCCCAATCAGAAAGGGCTGCCCAGGGCGCCGCCAAGAGTTGCGTAACTCAGGAACCACAAGACGGCCACCACAGGTAGGGCGCTGGTAAACAACGCGAGCATTGCCAATCCGTTCTGGATCCGAGCGGCGGAACCGACGATCGCGATTCCAGTCACTGCAAGCACAAGCTCGGCAATGGCGTTGAGAGTGAGGGAATTGACCAGCTCAAAAAGGAAGCCGGTTCGGGTGACTGGAACGATCTGACTTGACAACAGCAAGGCCGTGACCGAGTACACGAT
>DASUPH010000339.1:0-2354 GCA_036276275.1 Candidatus Limnocylindrales bacterium | reverse complement strand
AGGTCGGCCGCTTCTTCCGCGGATATGTCGGCGGGGAACTGTTCCGCGGCAAGGCGCGGCGGGCCCAGAACAGCTTCGTCATCGGCTCCTCGTCGCCGCCCGGCCCGGGCCGCAACCGAGCGACGCTGGGGCTGTTCCGCTACGTCACCCGCTGCGGGACCGTCTACGGTCACACCGGCTCGTATCCCGGCTATCGCCTGTTCGCCGCATCGACCGCGAACGGCAAGCGCTCGGTCGTGTTCACGGTCAACTCGCAGATCGTCCCCGGGCAGGGCTCGCAGGAGGTCTCCGATCTGATCCGCCACGCGCAGGAGGACGCCGTCTGTCACGCGCTGCGCTGAGCGGCACGGTTCCGACCGCCGCGGGCGCGACCATCGCGTGATGGAGCCGTCCGAGCAGCCACCGTCCGGCCGGCGCGCGCCGTTGCCGGCCCGGTTGCTGGGGATCGGGGCCCGGGCGGGTGAGCGGGTCGCCGCGGCGACCGGGATCGACGACGCGGTCGAGACCGCGACCGAGGAGGCGATCGTGCGGGCGCTCGAGAGTCCCGCGGTCGAGCGCGCGATCGTCCGCGTGCTCGAGTCCGACGCTGCCCAGGAGTCGTTCGAGCGCACGCTCTCCAGCCCCGCGGTCGAGCGCGCCGCGGTCCGGATCCTCGACTCCGACCTCGTCGACCACGCCTGGGACCGGCTGCTGGCCTCCGACGAGGCGCAGAAGCTGGTCGAGCGGATCGCCGAGGCGCCCGAGGTGCGGGCGGCGATCGCCGCGCAGGGCGTCGGCCTGATCTCCGACACCGGACGACAGATCGGCAAGATCTCCGGTCGCCTCGACGACGCGGTCGAGCGGCTCTTCCGGCGCCTGATCGGCCGGCCGCGAAAACGGCCGGCGAGCAGCGTCGGGCTGGTCACCCGCCTGCTCGGGTTCGGGCTCGACCTGGCGATCCTCAACGGCATCTTCCTGGTCGCGGCGGCGGCGCTGACGGCGCTGCTCGGCGACGCCGACCAAGGGATCTCCGGAACGGGCGTCATCTTCGGCGCCGCGGCCTGGATCGGCTTCGGCTCCTTCTACCTGCTCACCTTCTGGTCGCTGGTGGGACAGACCCCGGGGATGCGATTCCTCTCGATCCGGATCGAGCACGAGGGGTCGCGGGTGCTCGGACGGCGGGTCGCACGCCGGCGGCTGGTCGGAGCGGTGCTGGCCATGATCCCGTTCGGGCTTGGATACCTGGGCCTGCTCACACGGGACGACCGGCGCGCCTTCCACGACCGCCACGCGGACACGGTGGTCGTCCGCGTCGATCGGGTCGCCGCTCCCTGGTCGACGCCCTCGACTAGGGAATAGACTCGCCGGCGATGCCCCAGACGGGTGCTGCCGAGGCGCAACCAGCGAGTGCACAGAACGGGGGAATCCCGGTCGAGAACCCGGCGACGGGCGAGACGATCGCGACCGTCCCCGAGCTGGGCGCCGGCGAGGTGCGGGCCCTCGTCGCCGCCGCCAGAGCGGCGCAGCCGGGTTGGGAGGCGCTCGGCTTCGAGGGCCGGGCCGAGATCCTGCTCGCGGCCCGCCGCTGGATGGTCGCCAACGCCGAACGCGTCGTCGCCACGATCTGCGCCGAGACCGGGCGCCCGGCGGACGAGACGTCGTTCCTGGAGCTCTCGTACGGGCTCGGGGCGCTCGAGTTCTGGGCTAAACAGGCGCCCGTCTCTCTCGCCGACGAGGAGGTCGAGTCGGCGTCGCCGCTCGTCCGCGGGCGGAAGATGGTGGTCCGCTACGCGCCGCTCGGCGTCGTCGGCGTGATCGGCCCCTGGAACTTCCCGCTCAACAACTCCTTCGGCGATTGCATCCCGGCGCTCGCCGCCGGCAACGCGGTGGTGATGAAGCCGTCCGAGATCACCCCGCTGACCTCGTTGCTGATGGCCGAGATGCTCAGCGAGTGCGGGATTCCCCAAGACGTCTTCTCGGTCGCGACCGGACGCGGCGAGACGGGAGCGGCGCTGATCGACGAGGTCGACTTCGTGATGTTCACCGGCTCGGTCGCAACCGGCAAGAAGGTGATGGCCCAGGCGGCGCAGACCCTGACCCCGGTCAGCCTCGAGCTCGGCGGCAAGGACCCGCTGATCGTCACCCGCGACGCGGATCTCGAGCGGGCGGTCAACGCCACCGCCTGGGGCGGGTTGCTCAACAGCGGCCAGATCTGCATCTCGATCGAGCGCGTCTACGTCGAGGAGCCCGTGCACGACCAGTTCGTCGAGAAGCTGACGGAGAAGGTCCGCACGCTCCGCCAGGGCCCGCCGGGCGAGCCGGGCACCGTCGACGTCGGCGCGATCATCTTCCCGCCCCAGATGGAGGTGATCGAG
>DASUPH010000338.1:0-5844 GCA_036276275.1 Candidatus Limnocylindrales bacterium | reverse complement strand
GGGCCACGAGCGCGGCCTCGAACGCCTCGTCGTCGGGATCCATCCCGAAGCCGAGCACATGGAGCTCGCCCTCGGCCAGCGCGATGCCGCGAGAAAGGGCATTGATCTCGACGCCGGGGATCAGCTCGATCGGCGCCGGCATGGCGCGCCCGCCGATCAGTTCGCGGTAGGCGGCGAGGCTGTCGTGGTCGGTGATCGCCAGGGTTCTGACCCCGGCCTCGGCCGCAGCCCGGACGAGCTCGACGGGCTGGAGGACGCCGTCGGAGCGGAGGGTGTGGGTATGGAGATCGACGACCGACTCCCCTCCCCCGGTCGGCGGCGTCGGGTGTGGCCGGGCATGCCGGCCCCGCTGTCGCCCCGGCGCCCCCGCCACCTAGCCCTCGAGCAACCGGGCGATCCGCTCGATCGCCAGGGCACGGCCGGTCGCCGGATCGATGTCGATCTGCGCGGCATTGAAGATCACCGGGCCCTCCCCGACCTCGAACCGCGTCGGCAGGGCGTTGATGAACCGCGGCAGGACGCTCTTCGGGTCAAAGCCGATGACGCTCCAGATCGGCCCGGTCATCCCGAGATCGGTCTGATAGGCCGTGCCACCGGGCAGGATCCGCTCGTCGCCCGTCACGACATGGGTGTGGGTCCCGACGACGACGCTGACGCGGCCGTCGAGATGCAGCCCGAAGGCGTTCTTCTCCGACGTCAGCTCGCAGTGGAAGTCGACGATACGGACGCGTGGCAGCGGCTCGGACGACTCGTCGAGCAGCCGGTCCGCGTCCGTGAACGGGTTCTCGATCTGTTGCATGTACGTCCGGCCCTGGAGGTTCAGGACCGCGATCTCCGTCCCGTCGGCGGCGTGATACGAGCCCCAGCCGCGCCCGGGAACGCCCGTCGTGCCGTAGTTCAGCGGCCGAAGCACGCGATCCGTCGACTCGAGGTACGGGTAGATCTCGCGCTTGTCCCAGATGTGGTTGCCGGACGTGATCACATCGACCCCGGCGGCGAGGATCGCATCGGCGGTCGAAGGCGTCAGGCCCATGCCGCCGGCGACGTTCTCGCCGTTGGCCGTGACGAAGTCGATCTGGCGGGCGTCGCGGAGCTCGGGCAGGAGCTGCTCGACCGCGACCCGTCCCGGCTTGCCGATCATGTCGCCGATCATCAGGACCCGGCAGGCGCCGGGCGGCTTCGGCACGTCACCGTTCGGCGGGTTCCCGGGCTGCGTCCGACCCAGCGTCGAATGGACTTCACTCATGGGTACGCCGACCGGACATCGTCAGCACAGGGATCGTCACGGGGAACATCCGCCGAAGTCTAGCCGCGAGGGCGCAACGAAGACGGTCCAGGAACGTCAAGTGTGCGGAGGTGATGACGATGACCGACTCGGCGCCGGAAGGCTCCCCCGATCCATCGTTGCCGGTGATGGCCCGACGCCCGGGCAGGAGCGACCGCGTCGATCGATCCGGCGCCGGCTCGTGTTCGGAGCGATTGCCATCCTCGTGCCGCTGTTCATCGTCCGCGTGGGCCTGACCTTCCTTGGTGCCCAGGTTGAGTCGATCCTCGCGGGCACCGTCGAATTCGGGACCGCGAGTGATGGCGCGCGAATCACGGGGGTACCATCGTCTCGAGACGACTCGAAGGTCCGCCATGGCACGGCGCCTGGCACCCCGGTCGTCGCCGGGAGGTAAGCAGATGGGAATCGTTGCCTGGATCGTTCTCGGTGCGATCGCCGGATGGATCACGAACATGATCATGGGCGGCAAGGAAGGCGTCATCGCCACGGTCATCCTCGGGATCGTCGGCGCCGTGGTCGGAGGCTGGCTGGCCGGAACAGTCCTGAAGGTCGCCGACGTGACCGGCATCAACCCGGAGAGCATCGTGGTCTCGGTGATCGGCGCGGTCATCGTCGTCGCGGTCTACCGGATGGTCGTCGGTCGGCGCGGCGCCGCCGCTTGACCCAGGGACCCGGGGCGCCCCGCTGACCGTGAGGTCCCGGGGCGCATCGTCAGCAAGGGCGAGCGCCATCACGACCGGATGTGCGGAAATCGAGCAGAGCGCGCAGCGGAGGGGCATCCATGCCGGATCAGCCTGCCATCGCGACGGCCGGACTCACCAAGCACTATCCGGGAGTGGCGGCGCTCGTCGACCTCACCCTCGTGGTCCCCGCAGGCTCGATCTACGGCTTCCTCGGCCCGAACGGCGCCGGCAAGTCCACGACCATCAAGATTCTTGCCGGCCTCACGCGGCCGACATCGGGCACAGCGGAGGTCGCCGGCATCCCGATCACCGCGGGCGCCGACTACCGGCGTGAGGTCGGCTACCTTGCCCAGGAGCCGCGCTTCTACGACTGGATGACCGGCCGGGAGACGCTCCGTTTCGTGACGTCGCTATACCCTCCGGAACGGCGTTCGACCGATGGCGCGATCGCCGATGTCCTCACCAGGGTCGGCCTCGCCGACGCCGCGGACCGCACGACGGGCACCTATTCAGGCGGCATGCGCCAGCGGCTCGGCATCGCCCAGGCACTCGTCGGCAGGCCCACCGTGCTCCTGCTGGACGAGCCCGTCAGCTCGCTCGATCCGATCGGGCGCCGCGAGGTGCTCGAGCTCATGCACGACCTGAAGGGCGAGACGACCGTCTTCTACTCGACCCACATCCTCGATGACGTCGAACGTGTCAGCGACTATGTCGCGATCCTGGACCAGGGGAAGCTCGTCCGGGCCGAACCGACCGCCGAGCTCCTCGCCAGCTTCACCAAGGACCGGCTTCGCGTCGGGATCAGCGGCGCGTCCGACGAGACCGCGACCGAGCTTGCCGCCCTGCCCGGGGTCGAATCCGTCGAACAGGTCGAACAGGGTGGCGATCTTCGCCTGTACGTCCTTCGCGTCGAGCCGAACGGCGCGAAGGCCGTTCAGGCAGCCGTGACCCAGTTCGCCGCCGAACGCCGTCTCACGGTCACCGAAAACAAGCAGATCACCCTGGGCCTCGAAGATGTCTTCATGCGCCTGGTCAGCCAGAAGGAGCCAGCGGCATGACCGTGACGACGGCTTCCCCATCGGACCCGATCGCCCGCAGGGGTGGCGTGTCAGCGATGCTCGCCGGCATCCGACCGCTGTTCAAGAAGGACATCCGTGAGTGGCGCCACGGCGTCCGCATCTGGGTAGTCCTCGTCGTCACGGCGCTGTTCATGTGCCTCGCCGCCGCCAACGGCTGGATCCAGACCTGGGTCATCGCGAACGTGCCGGAGGCCGCCGCCAGCGCGGACAAGGTCATCTCGATGGCGCCGATGGACAACCTGCTGATCGCAGCTGGATCCCAGATCTTCGTCATCGCTGCGATCTTCGCCTCGATGAGCCTCCTGGTTTCCGAGCGCGACCGAGGCACGCTCGCGTGGGTCGCCTCCAAGCCCGTCTCACGGACGAGCATCTGGATCTCGAAATTCGCGTCGGCCACGGTGGTTCTCTGGGTCGTCGCGGGAATCGTCCCGATCGCGCTCACGGGGATCGTCCTCGCCGTCCTCTACGGCGCGCCGTCCATCACGGGCCTCGTGTTGATCGCGCTGGGAATCGGTGCCGCGATCGCGCTCTTTGTCGCCGTCGTCCTGGCAGCATCGACGCTCGCGCCGAGCCAGCCGGCCGTCGCGGCGATTGCATTCGCGGTCTTCTTCCTTCCGTCCATCCTCGGCGCGATCGTCCCGTTCGCGATCCAGCCCTTCTTCCCGACCTCGATCCTCGACTGGGCGGCCGGCCTGGCGATCGGCGCGAACGTCGGGTTCGTCACCCCGATCGCGTGGCTGGTTGCGATCGTTGCCCTCGCCGCATTCTCAGCTCGCCGGATGGAACGGCTCGACCTGTAGGGCAATGTGGCCCGCGCCGCAACTTCAGTACCGGCGCGAGCGCCACCACGAGGAATGCCTCTCGGGATCTGCGCGGTAGATGCGGATCATCACGGCTAGCCCGGTGAGATAGCCGATGATCCCCGCGCCAACGACGATGGCCCATAGCGGGCTCGGGTCCTCAATCTGCATCGGACCGATCGTGGCCGGCGGCAACACGAAGAGCACGCCGAGCATCACGGCGGGAACGATCGCAATCACGATCATCAGTCGCGCCATCCGCCGCCCGCGGAGGCCTCGCCCCGTCATGCCGGCGGGCCATGCGTTCGTTCCGCGCTCGTCAGCCATTCCGTTCGCTACTTCGCGTACTCGACGGCCCGCGTCTCGCGGATGACGGTCACCTTGATCTGGCCCGGGTAGGTCAGCTGCTCCTCGATCTTGCGGACGATGTCGCGGGCGAGGCGCGTCGCCGTCAGGTCGTCGATCTCCTCGGGCCGGACGAGGATCCGGACCTCGCGGCCCGCCTGGACGGCGAACGAGCGCTCGACGCCGGAGAAGCTGTCGGCGATCGCCTGGAGGTCCTCGAGGCGCTTCACGTAGGCGTCCATCGTCTCGCCGCGGGCACCCGGTCGCGACGCGCTGATCGCGTCGGCGATCTGCACGATCGGCGACTCGAGACACGTGTACTCGACCTCCTGGTGATGGGCGGCGATGCCGTTCACGACCTTCGGCGAAAGGTTGTTGCGCTGGGCGATCTGGGCGCCGATCGCCGCGTGCGGACCCTCCACCTCGTGATCGACGGCCTTGCCGATGTCGTGGAGGAGGCCGCCGGTCTTCGCGATCTGGATGTCGGCCCCGATCTCGGCCGCGATGACCGCGGCGAGCCGGCTCGTCTCGACGACGTGGTTCAGGACGTTCTGGCCGTACGAGGTCCGGTATTTCAACCGGCCGAGGAGCTTGATCAGCTCCGGCGGCAGCCCC
This sequence comes from Candidatus Limnocylindrales bacterium, assembly GCA_036276275.1. GTDB lineage: Bacteria > Chloroflexota > Limnocylindria > Limnocylindrales > CSP1-4 > CF-46. The sequence goes on along the minus strand of DASUPH010000338.1, from coordinate 1,037 downwards.
GGCACGCCGGCCTCGTAGGCGGCAGTCTCGCCGGCCTGGCGGATGATCAGGTCGACCTCGGCGCGGGCCTTGGTCACGACCTCCTCGATCCGGCCGGGATGGATCCGGCCGTCGCCGATCAGCTTCGTCAGGGCGACCCGGGCGACCTCGCGGCGGACCGGGTCGAAGCCCGACAGGACGACCGATTCGGGGGTGTCGTCGATGATCAGGTCGACCCCTGTCGCCTGCTCGAGCGCCCGGATGTTGCGGCCCTCGCGGCCGATGATCCGGCCCTTCATCTCGTCGTTGGGGAGATGGACGACCGTCACGGTGTGCTCGGCGGTGTGGTCGGCGGCGACCCGCTGGATCGCGGTGATCACGATGTCCCGCGCCTTCTCGTCGGCCTCGTCCCGAGCGCGTCGCTCGATCGACCGGGCGAGCTTCACCGCGTCGTGCTCGGCCTCCTCGCGAACGGCCTCGAGCAGGAGACCCTTGGCATCGTCGGCCGAGACGCCGCTGACCCGCTCCAGGGCGTCGACCTGTTCCTGGTGGGCCTTCGCGAGCTCCTCGCGGGTCTTGTCGAGGTCGCGCTCGCGGTCGAGGAGCTTGCGATCACGCTGCTCGAGCATGTCGGTCCGCTGGTCGAGCTGCTCGTCCCGCTGGAGGAGACGCCGTTCGAGGGTCGACAGCTCGTTGCGACGGGCCCGGGCTTCGTCCTCGGCCTCCCGTTGCATCCGGAGCTTCTCGTCCTTTGCCTCGAGGATCAGCTCCTTCTGGCGGGCCCGCGCCTCGGCCTCGATCCGGCGGGCTTCGGACTGGGCCGTCTTCATCGACTGGGAGGCCCACATGCCACGCGCGAGCATGCCGACGACAATGCCGCCGACAGCGGTGGCAACGGCAATCGCCGCTACGACCGGTGGTTCCATCTTCACATCCTCCGATCGGCCGCGGAGGACGGCCGATCGCGCTGAAGCAATTCGTGGTCAGGTGGTGGGCCCGCTTCGGGGGAGCCGATCGATCGACGGTCCGGCCGGGAGCGGGGCGAGCCACCTGTGCGT
>DASUPH010000337.1:0-6152 GCA_036276275.1 Candidatus Limnocylindrales bacterium | reverse complement strand
GCTCGACCTCCTCGAGGATGTGCGAGCTGAACAGGATCGTCCTGCCGGCCGAGGCCATCGATCGGAGGAGGTCCATCATGTGCAGCCGCTGGCGGGGGTCCATCCCGTTGAACGGCTCGTCCAGGAGCAGGATCGGCGGGTCGTGAACGAGCGCCGCGGCGATCTTCGCCCGCTGCCGCATTCCCTTCGAGTAGGTCCCGACCGGCCGGTCGGCGGCCGCATCGAGCTCGACCGTCGCGATCGCCCGGGCAGCGGCGGCCAGCGGATCCGGCAGTCCCTGGAGGCGGGCGGCCAGGTCCACGAACTGGCGGCCGGTCAGGAACGGATGGACCGCCTCACGCTCCGGAACGAGCCCGAGCTCCCGGTAGATCGAGGGGTTGCGCCAGGCCGGTGTTCCACCGATCAGCACTCGTCCCGACGAGGGCCGCAGGAGCCCGGCGAGGAGGTGGAGGATCGTCGTCTTGCCCGCGCCGTTCGGCCCCAGGAGCCCGGTGATCCCCGCGCCCAGGCTGAAGCTGATGTCGTTGACGGCGACGACATTGCCGTACCAGCGGGAGACCCGATCGAGGACGATCGGCGCCGATGCCGGCGGCGCCGCCGTGACGACCGGGGGGAGGGCGACCGCGGGAGCCGGCTCCTCGAGCAGGTCGGTCACGTCGCGATCCTGGCCATCCGCCGGACGACGAGGCCGACCGAGAGGGCGATGCCGGCCAGCGCGCTTGCGAGGAACGTCCAGTGCGGCAGGTCGAAGAAGAACAGCTCGTCGGGCAGGGATGTCCCGAACAGCAGGGCGTTCGTACCGCTGAGGACCGTGCCCTGGCTGAGCAGGGCCAGCCAGTTGCCGATGGCGCTCGAGCCGAGCTGGTTGACGATGCCCGCGATGATCCCCGGCAGGATGAAGAGGGCGATGATCCCCGCCGTCGCGTAGGCCCGGCGCGGGCTGAACGCGGAGACCGCCATCGACAGTCCGCCCAGGAGGCCGGCCGTCAGCAGGGACTGGCCGAGGATCGCCGGGATCTTCGGCAGGTCGCTGCCGAACGACGTCGCGATGTCTGTCGAGAGGAGGCCCCGGCCGAGGAACAGGATCGCCATGGGGAAGAGCAGGAGCAGCAGGAGGGCGATGGCGAAGCCCAGCAACCGGGCAAGGGCGTAATCCGAGCGACGGAGGGCGCGAGCGAAGTAGAGCGTGAGCACGCCGTGACGCTGGTCCCGCCCGAACAGCTCCGGCGCCTGGGCGGCACAGAACAGGGCGATGATCGTCCCGACCGAACTGAAGTAGCTCTCGTAGCTGATCGGCGACGCCCCCTCGAACTCGCGCTGGATCCCCATCCGGGCCGCCAGGGTCAGCGCCCCGACGACGAGAACGGCCGGCAGGATCGCCAGCGCCCCGAGTCCGAACGGTGCGACCTTGGCCCGACCGCCGCGGCCCAGGCCGTAGGTCGTCCGGAAGCTGTGGACGATCAGGGAGCGAACCGCGTACGCCCGCCCGAGACGCGGGCCGTCGTATCGTCGATAACCGAGATCGTAGATGCTGCCGGTGCGGGCGACCGGCGCGGCGGCCGGGTTCTGGGCTGTCATCGCGGCGCCTCGGCCGGCGGCAGTGGAGGCGGCACCTCGGCGGGCGGTGGACGCGGCACGGGACCGGCCCCGGCCGGCGCGTCCCGGAAGAGGTCCTCCAGGCGGTGGCGGCGCTGCTCGATCCGGATCAACGGCAACCCGAGGTCCGCCACGGTGTCGCGGACGATGTCGAACGGTCGCTCGTCGGTCAGGTCGATGAGCACGGCCGAACCGTCGACGATCGCCCGCAGCCCGCGCCCGACGAGCCGCTCGGCGAGCGCCGCCTGGCCCTCCTCGACCTCGACCGACAGCGTCCCGGTGCGCTCGGTGAACGAGCCGAGCGGCGCCGACCGGAGGAGCTTCCCGCCCTCGATGGCAACGAGGTGATCGCAGACTCGTTCGATCTCGCCGAGGAGATGCGAGGCGACGATCACGGCCATCCCGAATTCCGTGCCGGTTCGCCGGATCAGCAGAAGCATCTCGTCGCGACCGGCCGGATCGAGCCCGTTCGTCGGCTCGTCGAGGAGCAGCAGCCGCGGGTCGTGGACGAGCGCCTGGGCCAACTTGACTCGCTGCTTCATGCCGGTCGAATAGCCGCCGATCGCCCGGTAGCGCTCCTCGTACAGCCCGACGTGGCGGAGTACCTCCGCGGTCCGCTCACGGGCGGCCGTCCGGGGCAGGCCCGACATCGTGGCGAGGTGGGAGACGACATCGGTGGCCGACATGTCGGGCGGCAGGCAGTCGTGCTCGGGCATATAGCCGACGAGTTCGCGGATTGCGATCCCCTGGTGGGCGACGTCGAGATCGAAGACGGTTGCCCGGCCCGACGTCGAGCCGATCAGGCCGAGGAGGATCTTGAGGAACGTGCTCTTCCCGGCGCCGTTCGATCCGACAAGACCGACGATCCCGGGCTCGATCTCGAGGGTCAGCCCGTCGAGGGCGGTCACCCCGCCCGGATAGCGCTTGGTCAGGTCCGTGGTCGAGATGACGCTCACCGGACCAAGGGTACCGTGCGCCACCTCGGCCGCGCCGCGGCCGGTCTGTCGGGCAACCCTGGCCAGACTCCCCCGGGGCGGGCGTCAGGCCGCGTCGGACAGCGATTCGGGCCATCCCAGGGCTCTTCCGGTTGGTCCCCACGCTCGAGTGACGACCCGGGGGCCGACGCGGCCACTCTTCCGGCCTGACTCCCGCAAGGTGGGAATCTGGCACCGATTCGGCGCCCCTGGCTGGATGACTCTCATACGGCGGGAATCTGGCAACGCGCGTATGCGCCCGCCCGGCCGATGGATCGCGCCGACAAGGCCTAGACGCGGCGCGGTACTCTCACGTTCGGCCACCTGTCATCTGTCACGTGTGAGGACGATGTCGAAGAGCCAGGGCGCGCCCCCGACAACCGAACAGGCCCTCCAGCAATGGCGCGTCGCCGAGCGCGCCGTCGCCGTGGCACGGCGGGGTCGGCTCGCTGCCGAGGAAGCGGCGGTTGCAGCGGCCGACGCGGCCGAGGCGGCGCTCGCCACGGCGGCTGCCGCCAAGGGAGCACTCCAGGCGATGGCGCTCGCCGAGACGTCTGCGGCGAAGACGGCAGCCGCCGCCAAGGCCGCCGCCCTCTCAACGCGGGCAGGCGCGATGGACGCAGATGCCGAGACAGCGATGGCCGAGGTCGACGAGGTCGAGGCGCAAGAGCGCTACCGGGCCGCCACCACGCGCGCCGCCGAGCGGAACTAGGCCAACAGACAAGGAGGATGAGTCACATGGGCGACAAGACGCCGAAGAGGCCGCCGAAGCCGAAGAAGCCGAAGCCGCCGAAGTAGTCGCCTGCGGCGACCGAGCCTGACGCGCCCGCCAGGGCTCGTCAGCCAGCTGCGCTCAGCGGCGGTGGTAGCGCTCCATGAGGCTGGTCACGGCCTCGCGGGCGCGCTTCCATTCCGCCTGGTCGCCGAAGACCTCCATATCCGGGCCCCAGCGCTTGAGCTGGGACATCGCCGTGACGATCGCGGAGTGCTGGTAGTCCCGGCGCCGGCCGCCGTCGATGGCGCCCGTGACGAGGTAGCGCCTCACGAGGTCGAACGGCGCCTCCCACCGATCGATCGCGATCCGATCGCCTCGTCGCAGCGTCTCGAGGTACTCGTCGTCGCCGGCGGGATGATGCTCGTGTTCCGCCATGTGACCGGGCAGGTCGACCCGGCCGAGCGATGCGCGGAACGACGGCAGACGACCGTCGTCGCCGACCGTCGCGTAGCAGACCGGACAGCTCGGGAGGTCGGCCTCGACCCGCGGCGGTGCCCCGTACGGCAGGCCGCAGCGGCGACAGAAGGTCACGCCCGCGGGAGCCGGGGTCCCGCACTGGAGACACGCCGCGCCCGCGGTGCTCGACGGCGCATCGGCGCCGCGACGGAGGCCCAGCTTCATCGGCGGGTCACGTCCGCTCCTCGTTCGACCGGCGGGGCCGCACCCGCCCCTCGGCGAGGGCGAGGCCGTCGGCCACGGTGGCACGGACGAGGCGGGTAAACGCCGAGCGCCGGCTTGTCCCGACGCCGGGCCGACGGCGCCGGATCCGGCGCAGGGTCCTGGCGACGGACGGTCCGTCGTGGGTGGGATCGGTGGCGCCGCCGGCCTCGACCGCGTCGACGTCGATCGCGAGGCTGCTGGCCGCCGGCTCGAGCATGGCAGCCCCGGCGCCGTTCCCGGACGCCGCCGCGGACCATGCGGTCTGCGGGTCGCCGTTCGCCTCGCCGGGGGTCGTGGCCGAGGCTGCCGCGGCGGCAGGAGCGGCCACTACGGTGGCCGGGTGACGGGTGTTGCGGCGACCGGCGAAGTCGACGACGTCGCCCCAGGCCCGCGGGCGGGACGTGGCGGCCCGCCACTCATCGCCGGCGTTCGGACCGGCCAGGCGCCCGTCGAAAAGCTCGTCGAACGTCGCGCCGTCGACCCGCTCGTGCTCGACCAGCCAGGCGGCCAGGCGACGGAGCGTTTCCATGTGCTCCACCAGCGTCCGGCTCGCGTCGGCGTACGCCTGGTCGAGGATCGCCCGGATCGCCCTGGTGGCGGCGGCCTGGACGTCGGAGGGCAAAGAGCGGTTGCCGGCGGCCGGCACGAAGAAGGAGAGGACGCCGCGACCGGAGATCCCTCCGTCGACCGCCTCGGGATCGTGGCCCATGCCCCACTTCGTGACCATCGCGGTGGCGATCCGGTTGGCCGCCTCGAAGTCGTTGGCGGCGCCGCCGGTGACCTCGTGGAAGAGGATCTCCTCGGCCGCCCGGCCACCCATCAAGGCGATGAGACGGGCCCGCAGGTCGGTCTCCGACGGCAGGTCGTTGTCCTCCTGGCTGCTGACGGTGACGCCGAGCGCCTCGCCGTGGGCGAACAGGGAGATCTCCTCGACCTTGCGCTTGTCGCCGTGGACCTTGCCGCAGATCGCGTGGCCGACCTCGTGGGCGGCGATGATCGACCGCTCCCGCTCGTCCATCGACCGTCGCCGGGAGGTGCCGACCGCGCTCTTGAGCCAGCCGGCATGAAGGTCGTCGGCCTCGATCGTCTCGCCGCCCCGGCGGGCCGCCATGATCGCCGCCTCGTTGAGGAGGTCGGCCAGCATGGCACCGGAGAAGCCGTACGTCTTGCGGGCGAGCTGCTCCAGATCGGCACTCGGGGCGAGAGGCTTGTTCCGGGCGTGGACCTCGAGGATCTCGAGCCGACCCTTCACGTCGGGCAGGCCGACATGGATCTTGCGGTTGAAGCGGCCCGGCCGGAGGACCGCGGCATCGAGAACGTCCAGGCGGTTCGTCGCCGCGATGACGATGACGTCGTCGGACGTCGCGAAGCCGTCGAGCTCGACGAGGAGCTGATTGAGCGTCTGCTCCCGCTCCTCGTGGCTGTTGGGCCCGCCGCGTGACTTGCCGAGAGCGTCGAACTCGTCGAAGAAGATGACGCCGCGGCCCATCTTCCGGGCCTGGGCGAACAGGTCGCGGATCCGCTTCGCCCCGACGCCGACGTACTTCTCGACGAACTCCGAGCCCGAGGCGTAGAGGAACGGAACGCTTGCCTCGGCGGCGACGGCGCGGGCCAGCATCGTCTTGCCGGTTCCGGGCGGTCCATAGAGCATGATCCCGCGGGGGATCCGGGCGCCGAGCCGGCGAAAGCGCTCAGGTGTGCGGAGGAACTCGATCGCCTCGGTCAGCTCGAACTTGGCTTCATCGCAGCCGGCCACGTCGGCGAGGGTGACCTTCGTTCCGCCCTGGGCGATCCCGTCCGGACCGGCCGCGACCGACGGTGCCCTCGGATCGGCCGGCAGGATCGTCATGAACTTGCTGCCGCCGTCCCGTCCGCTCGCGCTGGATCGGCGCGAGAGGCGCCAGATGGCAAGGACGGTCAGGATGATCAGGAGGACGGGCAGCAGGAAGACGAGCGGGCCCGTCGGGCCGGCGACCGACAGGGGACGGACGATGGCCGCCGCCTCCGTCGTCAGGAGGTGGCCGTAACCGAGCGAGTTCAGCGCAGAGACGGCCTCGGCTGCGGTGACGGTCAGGTTGATCTCGAAGACCCGCCCATCCGGTGTCCGGGCGAGGATTGCGCCGGTCGGTGCCTCGGCCGTGGCCGGT
>DASUPH010000336.1:0-3930 GCA_036276275.1 Candidatus Limnocylindrales bacterium | reverse complement strand
CCACCGACTACGACGTGATGCTCGCGGGCGCGCGTCAGCAGATTCTCGAGCGCGGCCTCGCCCACAACGGCATCCGGCTGCTCGGCGTGCTGCCGATCCGGCCGATCCTGTCGAACCCGACCCTCGGCATGGTCCTCGAGGGGGTCCACGGCGAGACGATCCACGCCGGACCCGATCTCGACCGGGTGATCGCCGGCGTGGCGATCGGGGCGATGGAGCCGCGCCACATGCTCGAGCGGGTCGGTCCCCGGACGCTGGTGATCGTCCCGGGCGATCGGGAGGACGTGATCCTGACCCTGACGACGGCCCATCTCGCCCGCCGCTTCCGGATCGCCGGCGCCACCGAGGCGGCCCGGATCGCCCACGTCGCGGCCGAGGCCACGAACGAGCGGACGGCCGACGTCGAGGGCCACGAGAGCGCGGCGATCGGGCTCGTCCTGACCGGCGGCTACCGCCCGCGCGACGCCGTCCTTGCCGCGATCCGCCAGGCCGACCTGTTCGCGACGCTCGTGAAGGAGGACACGTATGCGGTCGCCTCCGAGGTGCACGACCTGCTCGTCAAGACCCATCCCAGCGACCTCGAGAAGATCGAGCTGATCAAGCAGCTCGTCGCCGAACACCTCGACATCGACCGGATCCTGGCGGTCGCCACCGAGGCACCCGCGGCCTGAGGGGGCCCACGGGCGTCGCCCGGCGGTCGCCAGGTCCCCTCCGCCTGCCGATCACCGGGGCGCCGTGTCAGCCGGGCAAGCCCTCGCCGACCGTGCGACGAGCGACGACCCACCGGCCGAGGCGAACCAGCTGCCACGCGACGACGACCAGGATTCCGCCTCCGATCAGGAGCGGGAACCCGACGATCCCGAGGAAGATCCCGGCCGTCGTCGCCCGCTGGGCGATCGCGATCAGCTTGCCGGTCGCCCGGTCGACGTCGGTCGCCGGATCCCAGCCCTTGGCCGCCGTGGTGACGGCCGCCGGGGCGGGCAGGCTGAACGTCACCTTCAGGCTGCCGTAGGCGGCCCGTCCCTCGAGCTCCGTCTTGTCGGCGACCAGGCGCTCGATCTCGCCGCGCGTGGTGGTCAGCTGCTTCTGGACGTCGAGGACGTCGGAGATCTTCGTCGCCCTGGCCATGATGGCCTGGAGCGCCGCCTCGGTTGCCCGCAAGTTGGCGATCCGGGCGCCGAGGTCGACGACCTGGCCCGTCACCTCCTCGGTGTCGACCTGCTGATGACGGACAGTGGCAAGCCCGCGAAGGCTCGCGACGGTCGTGTCCCAGGCGGTGGCCGGGATCCGATACGCCACCGTCGCGCTGGAGTCGTCGCCGGCGGCCGTCTCGTTGGAGCCGCTGACATAGCCGCCCGCGGCGGTGACGACGTTCCCGGCGGCCACGACGATCGTGTCGAGCGACGCCGTCTCGAGCTCGAGCGTGCCCGTCCGGACGATGAGCAGGGCCGGCGGTTGGGCGGCCGCGTCGGCGACGACGGCGCCGCCAGTCGTGTCGCCGGTGTCGGCCGCGGGGTCGTTGCCGGTCGTGTCCACGCCCGAGCCGGTGTTGCCCTCGGAGCCCCCGACCGACGAGCCCACCTTCGAGAGGATCGTCGAGGTCTGGCCGCCGAGGAACACGCTGCCGACGACGAGCACGAGAAGGATCACCGCGCCGAGGACGGCCCAGGCCTTGTAGTCGTGTTCTGTGTGTTCGTCCATGGGCCGACCGTAGTCCTGCCCGGTCGGCCCGGCGAGCGATGATTCCCCTGAATCCGAGGGCAGGCCCGAGGACCGGACCGATCGATCAGGCGAGGATCTCGTTGTCGATCAGGCGGGTCGGTCCGAACCGGACCGCCAGCGAGAGGAGCGTTGGGATCCCATCGGCGATTCGTTCGAGCTCCCCCAGCGTCCGGCCGTCCGCGACGCTCACGTACGCAGGCGTCGCCAGCGGCTCTGCCGCCAGGACCGCCCACATCGACCCGCGCAGGGCGTCGCCGGATCGCTCCCCGGCCTCCCAGCGATCGCGCGCGGCCAGCAACGCCCGCCGCAGGACGGGCGCGGCGGCACGCTGCTCGGGCGAGAGGTGGACGTTTCGGGACGAGAGCGCCAGCCCGTCCGGCTCGCGCACCGTCGGGCATGCGATCACCTCGGTGGGGAGGGCGAGGTCGCGGGCCATCTCGCGGATGACCATGACCTGCTGGGCGTCCTTCTGGCCGAAGTACGCCCGATCCGCGCCCACGAGGTTGAACAGGATCGCGACGACCGTGGCCACGCCGTCGAAGTGGCCGGGTCGCGCGGCGCCTTCCAGCGGCCGGGCGACCGCCCCGACCGACACCGTCGTGTCGAAGCCCGGCGGATAGATCTCCTCGACCTCGGGCGCGAACACGAAGTCCAGGCCCTCCTCCTCGCAGATCGCCAGGTCGCGCGTCTCGTCGCGCGGATAGCGCTGGTAGTCGGCCGCTTCGTTGAACTGGCGAGGGTTGACGAAGATCGAGGCGATCGTCGTCGCGTTGTCGGCCCGCGCCCGCGCCATGAGGGAGCGATGCCCCGGATGCAGCCAGCCCATCGTCGGGACGAGCCCGACCGGCCGGGCGACGTCGGCCAGCGCGTCACGCAGCTCGGCCCGGGTGCGCAGGACCCTCACGTGACCCGCGGCAACGCGCTAGAGGTCGGCGTCGAGCGGAATCCCGCCGGGGATCGACTCCATGCCCCGGTCCGAGTCGCCGCGTCCGAGGACCTCGTCGAGGACCTCCTCGTCCATCCGGACGATCTGGTCGGGTCCCGGGAACGTGCCGGCCTGGACGTCATCCGCCCAGGCGCGAGCTGCCGCGAGGATCGTCCCTCGCAGATCCGCGTACGGCTTCGCATGCTTCGGATGCCACACGTCGAGTCCCAGCAGGTCGGTCACGACCTGGACCTGGCCGCTGCACCCCGCCCCCGCCCCGATCCCGATCGTCGGAATGTGGAGGCGCTCGGTGATCGCGGCCGCGAGCTGCTCAGGCACGAGCTCGAGGACGATCGCGAACGCACCGGCTTCCTGGACCGCCCGTGCGTCGTGGAGGAGGGCTCGCGCCTGCTCGCGGTTCTTGCCGAGGACGCGGACCTTGCCGGCCGCGTTCGCCGCCTGGGGCGTCCAGCCGATGTGGCCCATCACCGGGATCCCGGCCTTCACGACCGCCTCGATCAACCTTCCGGTCCGGACGCCGCCCTCCAGCTTCACGGCCTGGGCACCGGCCTCGGCGAGGAACCGGCCGGCGTTGGCGACCGCGACCTCCGTGGTCGAATACGACAGGAACGGCATGTCGGCGACGACGAGGGCGTGCTTCGCCCCGCGCGTCACCGCTGCCGTGTGATGCAGCATGTCGGTCATCGAGACCGGGATCTCGTTCTCGTAGCCCAGCATCACCCGTCCGAGCGAATCACCGACGAGGAGGAGCGGGATTCCGGCCTCGTCGAGGAGCTTGGCCGTGGGGTAGTCGTAGGCCGTCAGCATCGGGATGCGCTGGCCGTCGGCGTGGAGCTTGGCGATGTCGCCGACGGTCAGCCGGCGAACGGCCTCGGAGCTGGCACTCACACGCGGCTCTCCTGTGTCATGCGATCAGTCTGCGGGGCGGCGTCTCGCGCGTCCAGCGCCGCGGCGACCCGATCGAGGAGCCGCTCGGCGACCTCGCGTTTCGAGAGGAGCGGCAGCTCGTCACGCTCGCCGTTCGACGCGAGGATCGTGACCCGGTTCGTCTCCGTCCCGAACCCGGATCCCGGCTCGCTCACGTCATTGGCGACGAGCAGGTCGACGCCTTTTCGTCGGAGCTTCTCGGGCGCCCGGTCGAGCGATCCCGTCTCCGCCGCGAACCCGACGAGCACCGGCCGGCGGGCCGGAGCGCCCGGCCCGGTCACGGCGGCGGAGACCGCCGCAAGGATGTCCTCGGTCGGCTCGAGCTCGAGGGTCAG
>DASUPH010000335.1:0-2262 GCA_036276275.1 Candidatus Limnocylindrales bacterium | reverse complement strand
CCGATGGATATGCAGCGGCGGCCCGAATCCAGGCGGCTCGTCCGCCTCCAGGAGGGTGAACGTTCCGGCCGTCTCCTCGCCTGTCGCCTTGACGGTCATAGAGAAGTTACCCAGATCGATCGCCCGGCCTTCGCCGGGCTGAAGCACGAATGGTCGTTCGGGCGGCATCCGGTAACTCCTCCTGCGGTCAGACGAGCCGGCGCGGGATCGTCTCGAGCCAGCCGCGCTCGAAGAACGGGGCGCCGTCGATGGTGACGCGGAGGCCGACGTTCATGTGGAAGTCGGTGGCCGTGCTGCGCAATGTCCCCGACGCCTCGATGAGGATCTCGGAGCCGGCCTCGCGGACGCGGTAGACGACCTCGTTGAACATCCGGGCGTGGGCCGGGTCGGCGTCCCGGGCGGTCATCTCGAGCCGCTCGCCTGTGTACAGCGTCGACCGGCCGTCGGGCAGCGTCGACTCGGCGAACTCGCTCGTCGAGACCGTGACCGAGCCGTCGATGACGTCCTCGGTGATCCGCCAGACTGGGGCGTCCTCGCGGTCGCTGCCGACGTCACGCTGCCCGGCCGGGGTCGTCTTGAACGTCACCGGTCGCAGGGCGTCGGCGCCGCCGTCGAGCGGGATCGTCGGGAGGATGAGCCGCGAGCCCGACGAGCCGCCGAGGTGGAGGGCATGCTCCGCCGGCGCCGGTGATGGCCAGACGACCGGCCATGCCGACGTCGCGACGGACAGGCGGATCCGGTGACCGGGCAGAAAGCGGTGCGCGGTCGACCGGAGCGGGACGCGGACCTCGGTCACGACGCCGGGTTCTAGTGCCGCCGGCGTCGTGTGCGAATCGCGATGGGTCAGGTTCAGGATCCCGGCCGTGACCTGAGCCGACGTTCCGTCCGGAGCGACGTCAGCCAGGCGGACCACCGCGGTCGCGACCGGCACGCTCGACACCCAGGCGAGGACCGCCGTCGCCGTGCCGAGGATGTCGAGCGGCTCGTCGAGGGCCGCGGACGTGAAGGTCGGGACCAGCGATTCCTCCGGCCGCAGATCGCGGGCCAGGCCGTTCGGCGCGCCGCCCGCGCCCCACGACAGCGAGCTGCCGGTCCCCGACGTCGCCCGGTGCCGGAAGCGAACGACCGCGGCCGCTGCCGGCGGCTTGTCGGCCAGCCCACCGACCAGCGGCAGGTCGCCCGCGGCGAGATGGAGCACCCGCTCGCCGACCCCGGCGACGGGCCACGAGGGAAGCGCGAGCCACGCGCCCGGCCAGCCCGCCGGGAACGGCTCGGGCTCGGCGAATTCGTGACGGAAGACCGTGAACGCCGGCTCCTCCATGACGCCGTTCTCGATCCCCTTCAGCCAGTGGTCGAAGAAGCGGACCATCTCGTGGAGCCAGTCGAAGTTCGGGCCGGGGTAGGCATCGTCGGGGAAGCTGTGGACCCAGTTGCCGATGATCGCCCGGCGCGGGGCCGTACAGCGTTCCATCATCCGGAGGACCGGGTCGACGTAGCTGTCCATCCAGCCGCCGAACAGGAGCATCGGCGTTGTGATCGTTTCGTAGTCGGGGGCCAGCGAGCCCAGCCGCCAGTACGGCCCGTCGTGCTGCTGGCGCAGCCATTCGAAGAGCCAGATCGGGGTCTGCTCGAGGCGCGCGCGCCACTCATCCGCCCAGCCGGCGCCGCGGAACTCGGCTCGCGCGGGAAGCGCGTTCATCCCGACCATGCTGACCGCGTACTGGCTCAGCTCCGAGACCGTGACGCAGCCGCCGATGTAGTGGACGTCCGCCGTGTAGCGGTCGTCGGTGGCATACATCGGGACGATGGCCGCGAGATGGGGCGGCCGCAGCTTCGCGACCTGGATCGCGGTGAACCCGCCGTAGCTGATCCCCCACATCCCGACCTTCCCGTTGCACCACGGCTGGCCGGCCAGCCACTCGACCGCGTCGTAGCCGTCCTGGGTCTCGCGGGCGGTGTACTCGTCGAGGGCGATGCCCGGGGAGGAGCCCGTGCCCCGGACGTCGAGCCGGCACAGGGCGTAGCCGCGGGCCGCGAGCCACTCGCCGCGTGACTCGTCGCTCGCCGCCCGCCAGTCGTCCTTGCGGTACGGGATCATCTCGAGGATCGCCGGGAATGACTCGGTGCCGCTGCCGGGTCGCGGCTCCGGCAGCCACAGGTTGGCCGACAGCTCGAGACCGTCGCCGACGGGGATCCGGACGTCGCGCAGGGCCGCGACGCCGTGGACGGGTTGGCTGGCCGGCCGCTCGATCTCCGGGTCCA
>DASUPH010000334.1:0-4616 GCA_036276275.1 Candidatus Limnocylindrales bacterium | reverse complement strand
ATCGAGGTTCCGGGGACCGGCCGTGATGATCCCGAAGCGTCGGTGGCCGAGCCCGACGAGGAGTTCCGTCGCAAGCCGCCCGCCGAGGATGCTGTCCGAGGCGATCGTCGGCAGGTCGATCGCCCGATCGACCGAGTTGACGAGGACGATCGGCAGCTGCGCGGCGAGCAGCCACTCCCGGTGGCGGACGCCGAGATTGCTTGCGGCGATCACGACGCCGTCGACCCAGCGATCGACGAGGAGCTCGAGATAGCCTGCCTCCCGCCCGGGGTCGTCCGACGCGTTGCACAACAGGATCGCGTAGCCCTCCTCCCGGGCCGCGTCCTCGACCGATCGGACGAGCTCCGGGAAGAACGGGTTCTCGATGTCCGTCACGATCAGCCCGAGCGTGCGGGTGGCCCGCTGGCGCAGCGATCGGGCGACGCCGGACGGCCGGTAGCCGAGCTCGCGGGCGGCCGACAGGACACGCTCCCGCGTCTCGTCCCGGGCCCCGCCGCCGCCCGACAGGACGCGGCTCACGGTCGCCGTCGAGACGTTCGCCCGGCGAGCGACATCGGTGATCGTCGCGGTCATGGTCGCGATCCCTGCGGTGTTGTCAGGCCGGAATCTCCTCGAGACGCACGGGGCGGTGCTCGTGCAGGGACGTGGTCGCCGCCTCCGCGATCCGGAGCGCCTCGACGCCGTCGCGAGCGGTGCACGGGCTCGGCGCCTCGCCGCGCGCGACCCGGACGAACGTCGCGAACTCCGCGGCGTAAGCGTCGCCGAAGCGATCGAGGAAGTGGGGCCAGGCCGGACCGGCCTGGGGTGGAACGCCCGGCTCGACCGAGCGGATCGGCGTTCGCGGCCCGAGCCCGACGCTGATCGAGTCCTTCGAGCCGAACAGCTCGGCCCGGATGTCGTAGCCGAGCGGGTCGTGACGGGCGATCGTGAGCACGCCGAGCGCGCCGTCGGTCATCCGGAGCGTCACGACGGCCGTGTCGACATCGCCGTACTTGGCGAAGACCGGAAAGCCCCGGACGCCACCGTCGGCATAGACCTCCTCGACCTCGACGCCCGTCAGCCAGCGGATCACGTCGAAGTCGTGGATGCTGAAGTCGCGGAACAGCCCGCCCGACTGCGGGATGTAGCCCTCGTGCGGCGGCTCCGGGTCGTGGCCGGCCAGGTAGAAGTTGTAGAGCGTCCCGAGATCGCCGCTCTCGATCATCCGACGAGCCTCCCGATAGCCCGCGTCGAACCGCCGCTGGAACCCGAGCTGGAACGGGACGCCGGCCTGCTCGATCGCCGCCGCCACCTCGATCGTCGCGGCGATGTCCTCCGCCAGGGGCTTCTCGCAGAACGTGGGCTTGCCGCGCCCGATCGACGCCCGGATCAGCTCGGCGTGGGCGGTCGTGGCAGCCGCGATGACGACGGCGTCGGCCGCATCGAGCGCCGCCTCGAGGGTGGGGGAGGCCTGCCCGCCGACTTCCGCGGCGGCCTCGGCGGCTCGCTCCGCGACCGCGTCCGCGACGACCAGCTCGTCGACACCGGGCGTCGCCGTCAGCAGCCGCGCGTGGAGCCGGCCGATGCGGCCCGCGCCGAGGAGGGCGACCTTCATCGGCCTCCCTCCGGGGTCGTGTCCAGGCGCCGGATGGCCGCCGCCAGCACGCGCCGGCCGATCGCGGCACTCTCGGCGGGCGGCGGCCAGCCGCTGTCCTGTTCGACCATCAGCCAGCCGTCGTAGCGACGCTCGGCGAGGACTCCCAGGACGCCCTCGAGGTCGAGCGCCCCGGATCCCAGCTCCGTGAACAGGCGCTGCCGGACGGCGTCGCCGAAGCTTCCGATCTCGCGGCTCCGAAGACGGCCGAGCACGCCCGGATCGGCGTCCTTCAGGTGGACGTGGCGGACCCGCTCGCCGTAGCGCCGCAGTCCGGCAACCGGGTCCCCACCGCCGACCAGGTAGTGGCCGACGTCGAGACAGAAGGGAAGGACGTCCGCGTCGATCACGCCCGCGAGCCGTTCGACCTCCGCGGGCGTCTCCACGAAGGTCCCGGCGTGGGGATGGAATGCGATCCGGGCACCGGCCGCCGCCGTCTCGGCCGCGACGGTCCGGAGGAGCTCGACGAGCGCGGCCCAGCCAGCGTCGGTCAGCTGGGGGGTGTCGGCGTCGGTCGCGTGGCCGGCCGCCTCGTTGCGACCCGGCGAGCCGTCGAGGGCGATGCACAAGACCTCGCCGCCACCGGCGACGAGCAGGCGAAGACGCTCGCGGACCTCGGCGAGAGCACTCGTCGTCGGACCGTCGACGGTCGCCGGGATCGAGGCGTAGACCTCCGCGAGTCGCAGCTCCCGGGCGGCCAGCGTGGCCCGGAGCTCCTCGCCCTCCGCAAAGCCGAGCCCGAGCTGGCAGCCGTCGTAGCCCGTCCGGGCGATGTCGTCGAGGATCGCCTCGGCGTCGGTCCCGTGCCGGAGCTCGGCGATGTCGACGTTGTTCCAGAGGATCGGCACCGTCCCGACGGGGGCATGGGCGAGGGGCCCGCGACTCGCGAGCAGGCCGCGCAGATGGCGCGCCCGCTCGACGAGACCGGTTGCGGCCGGGGCGGTCGTCATTGGTGCTGCTCCTCGGCGCGGCCGGCGAGCCAGCGCTCGTGCTGCTCGGGGTGGTTCGGCGGGCTGGGCGCGTCCCACCAGCCCGTCTTGTCGGGACCGGCGACCGCGAGATCGCGGTCGACCTTGACATGGACGAGCGAGGGTCCGGCCGAGGCGAGGGCGCGCGTGACGGCCGGCTCGACCTCGTCGGGCGACGTGGCGACCGCGCTGTGGATCCCGAATGCCGCGCCGATCGCGGCGAAGTCGGGCGAGTAGACGGAGCCGTCGGGGGTCAGGAAGTCGGTCCACGCCGAGCGACCGAAGAACGTCTCCTGGCCGCCCTTGATGCTGATCCAGCCGGAGTTGTCGAGGACGATCGTGCAGACCGGCGTCCCGGCGAGAACCGCCGCCTGGAGCTCCTGCATCGTCTGCAGGAAGTCGCCGTCGCCGCAGACCGCCACGACCTGCCGCCCGGGATGGGCCAGCTGGGCGCCGATCGCGGCCGGCAGCGTGAAGCCCATCGTGCTGAAGCCACCCGAGGTCAGATGGGTCCGCGGCCGGCGAGTCACCCAGCGCTGCTTGACCATGCCCTGGGGCAGCCCGGCGCCGGTGACGACGATCGCGTCGTCGGCCGTCGCCCGCTGGACCTCGCGGACGGCCCGCGCCATCGTCATCGGCTTCGCCCCGGATCCCGACTTGATCTCGACCTGCTCGAACCACGCGCTCTTCAAGCGCTGGATCTCGGCGAAGTAGGGCGTCTCGCGGTAGACGGCCGCGCCCCCGCCGGGCCCGAGGGCGGCGAGAAGGTCGGTCAGGGCTGCCTTCGCGTCACCGACGAGAGCGACTTCGACCGGGTAGTTCTTGCCGATCTCGCGCGGGTCGATGTCGACCTGGACGAGGCGCGACGGCGGGATCGCGAAGGTCACGCCCTTGCGGTAGGAGGACGCCGACCAGTCGGTGAAGCGGTTGCCGACCGAGACGAGGACGTCGGCAGTCGAAGCCAGGGCATTGCCACAGGTCGATGCCGTGTCCCCGATCGTCTGCGCCGCCAGCTCGTGCGTCTCGTCGATCGCGCCCTTGCCGTTCCACGTCGTCACGACGGGCGCGCCCAGGCGCTCGGCGAGGGCGGTCACCTCGTCCCACGCCTCGGCCAGGATCGCCCCGCCGCCGGCGACGATCACCGGCCGCCGGGCGGCCCGGATTGACGCCGCCGCTCGTTCGACATCTTCCGCGGCCGGGCGGACGCGGCCGCGCGCCTCGCGCCGCTCGGGCTCGGGCAGGCGGACGTCGGCGGCCTCTGCCTGGACGTCCATCGGCAGGTCGAGCAGGATCGGGCCGGGCCGGCCGGAGACCATCGCGTTCCAGGCCCGGTGCAGGACGAACGGCAGGTCGTCGACCCGCGACGGCTGCCACCACTCCTTGACGACGGGCTCGAAGACCCGGGGGTTGTCGGCGTGATGCCGCCGCTCGAATTCCTGGAAGAGGCCGTGGCCCCGCATGTACGTGTGGGGCGAGCCGGTCGCGAGGGCCACGGCCGTGGAGTCGACATACGCGGTGCCCATCCCGACGAGCGTGTTCATCGCGCCTGGGCCGATGCTGGTGAAGGCGAGCATCGGCTTCCCCGTGGCCCGGAAATAGCCGTCGGCGAGATGGACCGCGGACTGCTCGTGCATGACCTGGATCGTCCGGATCGCGTCCTGCCGGTCGAGGAGCGCGTCGGTGATCGCCCAGCAGCCATGACCGGGGATCCCGGCAGCGAACGGCACTCCCTGGCGCACGAGGTACTCGACGAGGATCTGGGCGCCGGTCAGTCGGGTGAGCGGAGTGACTGGGTCGCTCAACGGACCTCCACGGAGTAGGATGTAATCGTTTACAAGATTAGCGCGCCGGGCGCCTGCGCATCAACGTGCGGGGTGTCGACGCCGATCGCGGCGCGCGCCACCGCTGCCTTGCTGGTCGGGCCGCGGGGATGGCGCTAAGGTACTTCGAACGGGCGACCGCCGCTGCGGACGCGACGGAAGGCAGGGTCGAACAGATGACGCAGGTCGCCGAAC
>DASUPH010000333.1:0-7499 GCA_036276275.1 Candidatus Limnocylindrales bacterium | reverse complement strand
GCGTCCCAGATCCTGGCCGCCCGGGCCTAACGGGCTGTGGCCGCGTCCGCGAACTCGGCCATCGAGACGAACGTCGCGTTCGGGCGAGCACTCGCCACCGGGGTCGCCCCGCTGCCCGGGCGGTCGTGACGGCGATCGATCCAGACGGTTGACAGCCCTAGCCGGCGGGCCGGGACGTGGTCGTGGTAGAGGCTCTGCGCGACGTGGAGGATCCGGGCCGACGCGATGCCCGCCTGGTGGAGCCGCTCCCGAAGCGCCTCGAAGTTGTGGGGGTTCGGCTTGTACGAGCCGATCTGCTGGGCCGTCACGACCCAGTCGAACTCGACGTCGAGCCGGCGGCTCGACGCAGCGAACAGATCGTCGTCGCAATTCGTCAGGACACCGAGCTTGAACCGCCGTCGGAGCCGGCGCAGGGATCGCGTCGAGTCCGGGAACGCGGGCCAGTCGCCGACCGAGCCGCCGAATGCCGCCGCCTCGTCGTCGGTGATCGCGACGCCGAGACCCTTCGAAACCGACCGGGCGCTGACCGCGAGGATCGTCCGGTAGGGGAGGTAGGGACCGCTCTCCAGCTTCGCCTCGGACGCGGCGTAGGCCTCGAGGAGCGCCTCGTCCGGCGCGTCGACGCCGTGCGGCGCGAGCCCCGCCCGGAGACCCGCGAGGATTCCGCTCTCCCAGTCGATCAGCGTGCCGTAGCAGTCGAAGGTGAGCGCATCGAACGCGCCGTAATCGAGGTCCGTCATCGGCGCATTGTCGCTCGCGACACCGACTGCGTTCGTGGATGCGTGGTTGACACGGACTGCGTTCGTCGCGCATGCGTGGTCGAGCGCAAGGCGCCGGACGAGCACCGGAGCGAGCACACCTGAGGGTGTGTGAGCGAGGAGCGCAGCCGGCAACGCGGCGATCGGCCGCGAAGGCGCGACAGCCAATGAACTCGCCGCGTCCTAGCCTTTGGCGCCGCCGGTGAAGTTCCACCTCGCGAGATGAACGCTCGGGACGAGGTGGACCGTATCCCAGCTGCCCACGACCAACGCGGGATCCGCGCCGACCCCGCGAACGGCGTCTGGTCCGAGCGCCTCGACGAACGACTGGGTGAACCGGAAGTTCGTGACCGGGCGGACGATCCGTCCGTCCTCGATCAGCCAGACGCCGTTGCGGGTCAGGCCGGTGACGACCTGGGTCCGCGGGTCGAGGATCCGGGTGTACCAGAAGTCGGTCACGAGGACACCCCGCTCCACGGCGGAAACCAGGTCCGCAGGCGAGCTGTCGCCCGCGCCAAGCACGAGGTTCGCGCCAAGGGCGCCCCACGCGCCGCCGCCCTCGACCGCGTGGCCCGTGCTCTCCGTCGCGGCGGCGCGAGCTGTCCGGCGGGTGTGGAGCAGCCCGGTCGTGACGCCGTCGCGGACGAGATCGAGCCGTCGTCTCGGTGTCCCCTCGACGTCGAACGGGACGCCGAGCATGCCCGGATCGGCGATGTCGTCGCGGAGGTTGATCGACGGGTCGAACTGCGCCTCGCCGAGTCGGGCAAACGAGCGGCCTTCCTCGACGGCCTTCCCGTTGAAGCCATGGACCAGGAGGAAGGACAGGATGTTGGCGACACAATCCGGTTCGAGGATGACCTCGTAGCGACCCGGCTCCAGATCCGTCGGGTCGCTCGCGTCGCGGGCCTTCCGAGCCGCCCGGTCCCCGACCGCACGACCATCGAGGTCGGCCAGTCGGAGCGATGCCTTCCGGCCGCTCCCGTCGGCGGTCGGCGTCCGGGCGATCCCGTCGAGCTCCGCGGCGGTCTTTCGGCCGCTGAGCCGCTGGCCGGCCGTGTTGGCGAACCCGATATGGACGGCCGAGGTCGAGCAGAAGCCGGCGGTCTCGAGACCACCGCCGGCGTCGACAAAGGCCCGGACGCGGGCGGCCCGCTGGTCCGGATCCGCCGCCGCGGTCTCGTCGTCCCAATGCTCGACGTCCGGGGCCGCGGCGCGGGGAGCGAGCCCCGGCCAGTCCGGATCTGGCGGCCGGACCCGCATCGCGTCGAGGACGCCGTCGATCGCCCGCCCGAGGCTCGCGTCGTCCGCCGGCCCATCGATCGACGTGGCGGCATTGCGCCCCTCGAGGGCGACCCGGAGCAGGACGTGGTTGACCTCCGTGGCGACGTTCTGATGGATGAAGCTGTTGGCGAAGCGGGTCAGGGCCTCGGTGCCGCGGCGGACGGTGACCTCGACCTCCGCGTCGGCTGCGCGGGCGCGGACGAGATCCAGGACGTGCTCCGCGAGCTCGAGACCTCGGGCGTTCGCGTCCGCCGTGGCGGCTCCGGTTTCTTCCGTCGTCGTCATCTCGTTCAGCCCGTGACGCCGACCCGGATCCCGCGGAAGCGGGCCGGAACCGCCGGATGGCCGGTGTGGCCGATCTGCATCGGCTGGCCCTTGCCGCAGTTCGGCGTCCCCCAGAAGGTCCACTCATCGGGCCCGCCGAGCATATCGAGGGCGCCCCAGAACTTCGGGCTGATCGCGGTGTACGTCGGGTTCTTCAGGAGCCGGCCGCGCTTGCCGCCCTTGATCTCCCAGCCGATCTCGCAGCCGAACTGGAAGTTCAGCCGCTTGTCATCGATCGACCACGAGCGGTTCGTGTCCATCAGGACGCCGTCGTCGGTCGCGGCGATCATCGATTCCAGGGAGTCGGTTCCCGGCTGGAGGCCGACGTTCGTCATTCGGACCATCGGGATCCGGTCGAAGCCATCGGCCCGAACGGCACCGCCGGACGTCGGAATCCCCGCCAGCGCGGCGGAGTCACGGCCGCTCAGGGTCCCGACCCAGATGCCGTCCCGGACGATGTCCACCGGATGAGCGGGCGTGCCCTCGTCGTCGTAGCCGAAGCTGCCGAGCGACCCGGGAAGCGTCGCGTCGGCCGTGATGTTCATCAGCTCCGACCCGAACCGGAGGGAGCCGAGCTTCGGCAGCTCGAGCCACGACGTGCCGGCGAAGGCCGCCACCCAGCCGAGGATCCGGTCGAGCTCCGTCGCGTGGCCGACCGATTCGTGGATCTGGAGCCCCATCTGCTCGCTGCCCAGGATCAGGTCCGTGGCGTCGTGGGATGGGCAGAGATCCGCCGAGAGGAGCGCTCGTGCCTCCTCGGCGATCCGCGCCGCATTCCCCGGCAGGTCCAGCTCCCGGATCAGCTCCCAGCCGCGGGTGCCGTACTGGCCCCGGATCCCGGGGTAGCTCCGCCGCTGGGTCTCGCCCTCGCCGACAGCCGTCGCGCTCATCGCCGCCCCGCACTCGACGATGTGCTGGTCGACCTTCGTGCCCTCGCTCGAGACAAACCACTTCCGGGTGTCCCAGACGTTGTGGCTGGCCTCGGCCAGGTCGGCGCCGTGCTCCCGCATCGCCGTCGTGACGCCGACGAGCAGATCGCCTTTCTCCGCGAGGCTGACCGACCACGGGT
The DNA here is from genome assembly GCA_036276275.1 of Candidatus Limnocylindrales bacterium. GTDB lineage: Bacteria > Chloroflexota > Limnocylindria > Limnocylindrales > CSP1-4 > CF-46. The sequence goes on along the minus strand of DASUPH010000333.1, from coordinate 4,067 downwards.
CCTCACGACAGTCGCTTGCCCAGTGGCCCGTCGCGGGCGGCTGCGGTGCGAGCTCGAGCGCCTTGCCCGCAACGAGCGCCGACGCCCGGGCGACTTCGGTCGCCCGCTCGCCGGCGCGCCGGGCCGCCGCGGAACCGACATCGGGGACCGCGAAGAAGCCCCAGCTCGATCCGACGAGTGCCCGGACGCCCACCCCGGCCCTGTCCTCGCGGTCGAGGCTCTCGATGACGCCGTTGCGGGCCTCCATCGACTCGGAGCGGATCTCCATCACCCGGGCATCGGCATAGCCGGCGCCCGCTGCCAGTGCGGCCTCAACGGCCGCCGTCGCGACGTCTTCCATGACCCGTAGGGTAGGTCGAACCGCGGCCGGGCGTCCGACGCCGGAGGATCCGACTGGACGATACGGGCGCTGCAGCCCTACCCTGTGAGCGTCGGCGGACACCGCCGGGGAATCATCCGGGGCCGGAGCATCCAATTCGATGCGCCGGCCCCGTTGTCTGTCCGGCACGCATCGCCGACGCACGCGCGGAACGGTCGGGCTACGGCCTACGGAATCTGCGCTAGGTTGGCGTGAACGTTCGCATACTGGTGGGCGACCATCCCGTCCCCTAGCGTGGGAAGGTGCAGACCACAGCCCATCCGACCGCGTTCGGGGCGAATCGCCCGCGCGGCTTGAACCCGTCCTGGGGCGCGCTCAAGGATCGACTCCCGGTCCGGACGATCCTCCTCGCCGGCATCCCGATCCTGGGTTGCCTCATGTTCTTCTCGGCCATCAACCTCGGTGGCCTGGTCGTCCTCTGGGAGCCCGCCTACACGACGGTCGCAGGCCTGCTCGGCACGGCGGTCGCCGCGAGCGCGGCGCATCGGACGAACGGCCTCGAGCGCCGGCTGCGGATGCTCGTCGCGCTGGCAGCGGCGTCCTGGACCGTCGGTCAGCTGTGTTGGGACCTCCAGATCGCGACGGGCTTCGAAGGGTTTCCGACGCCGTCCGACATCGGCTATCTCGGGGTCGTCGTCCCGGTCGTCATCGCGCTGGTCCTCACGATCCGTGGCCGGTTGCCGTTGGCAGAGGAGCTGGCGGTCTATCTCGACTCGGCGGCCATCTTCCTGGCGATCGGCGCCGCCATCCTGGCGATGTACGGCAACGGGCTCGCCCACCTCGGCTTCCTCGCCGCCACGGTGACGGTCGCCTATCCGATCCTCCATCTCGCGACGGCCGGAGCCGGCATGATCGCCCTCCTGGCCGTCCGCCGCGCCGTCCTGCCCAGCGGCGGGTACCTCGTCCTCGCGGGCTTCGCCGTCGTCGGCCTGGCCTGGGTCGAGTGGTTGCGCGAGGCGCTGGTCGCGGCGCCGCCGGCGGGCAGCCTGATCAACTACTTCTTCGCGATCGGGATCATCATCGTCGGGATCGGTGGAGCGACCTGGCGGCTCGGCGAGGCGTCCGGAGCACGCTCCAGGCGGAGGACGACGGCACTCCTCGGAGCCGTTCCACTGGTCGCCCTCTTCGGATGCGCGGCCCTCGACGTATTCCGGGACGTGACCGACACGGAGCTCGGGATCGTCGACGCCGCCGCCCTTGGCGTGATCGTTCTCGCCGGCATCCGGCAGACCCTGCTCGTCCACGAGCGCGGTCGGCTCCTCGACACGTCCGGTCAGGCGCGCGAGGATCTCGAGCGGGCGCTCGTCCAGCGGTCCGAGGCGGACTCGCGCTATCGCGTGCTCGTCGAGAGCGTCCCGGCGGCGGTCTACATCGACGTGGCCGATCCGGACTTCGTCGGTGGCGGACGAGTCTCCTACATGAGCCCCCAGATCGAGCGGATCCTCGGTTACCCGCCGGAAGCCTTCATGACGGACGCCGACCTCTGGCCGCAGCTGATTCACCCGGCCGACGTCGACCGGACCATCGCGGCCTACAACGAGCACTGGGCGTCCGAGCGGCCCCTTCGTGCCGACTATCGGATGGTTGCCCGGGACGGCTCCATTGTCTGGGTCCACGACGAGGCGTTCAGCATGGTCGAGGCGTCGTCGACCGGCCGGCGCCGGGTGTCCCAGGGCCTGGTCGTCGACACGACCGAGCAGAAGCGCCTCGAGGAGCAGCTCCTCCATGACGCCTTGCACGATCCGCTGACCGGTATGGCCAATCGCGTCCTCTTCCGCGACCACGTCGAGCGAGCCCTCGCGGCCCGGCGGCGGCGCCGGACGAAGGTCGCGGTCCTGTTCCTCGATCTCGACAACTTCAAGCTCGTCAACGACTCGCTCGGTCACCGGGCGGGCGACCGCCTCCTGGTCGAGGTCGCCCAGCGCCTGCAGACGACGATCCGGGTCACCGACGTGGCGGCCCGCCAGGGCGGCGACGAGTTCACGATCCTGCTCGACCGGGTTCGCAACGTCGAGGAGGCGACCGCCTCGGCCGATCGCATCGCGGCGGAGCTCCGGAAGCCGATCGAGCTCGACGGGCGATCCATCGTCGTCGGCGTCAGCATCGGGATCGCAATGGCCGGAGGACCCGACATCGGGGCCGACGACCTGCTCGCTCACGCCGATGCCGCGATGTACGAGGCAAAGGGCCACGGCCGGGCTCGCTACGCCGTCTTCGATCCGTCGATGCGGATCCGCGCGACGAGCCGCCTCGAGATGGAGACGGAGCTGCGGACCGCGATCGACCAGGACCAGTTCGAGCTCCACTACCAGCCGATCATCGAGCTCCGGTCGAGCCGGATCACCGGCTTCGAGGCCCTCGTTCGCTGGCGCCACCCGAAGCGCGGCCTGATCTCGCCGATGGAGTTCATCCCGCTCGCCGAGGTGTCCGGGCTCATCGTCCCGCTCGGCCGCCTGATCACCGCCACGGCCTGTGGTCAGCTGCGCAAGATGCGCGACGCGGGAATCTGCGACCGGACGGTGACGATGAGCGTCAACGTCTCGCCTCGCCAGGCGGTCGAACCGGGCTTCGCCGCCGACGTCGCCGCCACGCTGGCCGCCACGGGCCTTGAGCCGTCGGCGCTCGTCCTCGAGATCACCGAGTCGCTGATGCTCCACGAATCGGCCAGTGGCGGCCTGCTCCGCCAGCTGCATGAGATGGGCGTCCAGCTCGTCGTCGACGACTTCGGAACGGGCTTCTCGGCGCTCGAGTACTTCAAGCGCTTCGCGGTCCAGGGCCTCAAGATCGACCGGTCGTTCATCGACGGCCTGGGGCGCTCCCGGGAGGACACCGCAATCGTCACGGCCACGCTCGCCTTCGCCAGCGCGCTCGGCCTGTCCGTGACGGCCGAGGGGGTCGAGACCGTCGACCAGTTCGAGCGGTTGCGAGCTTTGGGCTGCCCGCAGGGCCAGGGGTTCCTGTTCTCCCGCCCGGTTCCCGCCGCCGATCTGCCCGCGCTCCTCGCGGCAGCCAGCCTGCCGCTCCCGCTGCCACCGGGTCTGCGCGCCGCCTGAGCCGGCGCGCCTCGCCGCCGGCCGCCGGCGCTTGGCCGGCTTGCGTTGACGGGGTAGTAGATAGGTGGGTCGGAAGTTGCCGAGGTTGCCCGGGCCTATTCTTGGACCTTGGCCCAAGCCTCGAGAACCTCGGTGGACAGGCGCTGATAACGACTGGCATCTTCCTGCGTCGGCGCCGTCAGATGCCCTTCAAGCTCCAGTTCAAACAGCGGAACGAGCTTCCTCTGAAGGGCGCGAGCGGCGGGGTCACGAACCTCGAGCGCATCAAGCTCCGCGATTGCCCGCCGACCTTGCTCGATCCAGGGCCCACGTGCTACCGGATCGGGGCCCAGGGGACCAGGCGGTAAGACGGTTCGAATGTCCTCGAGATACGCCCGCAGTGCGATCGTTTCCTCAGCTGCTCCGATCGTGGATCGATATCCGATCGTTCGGCGGAGGCGAAGGTTTGTGAGCCAACGAATCGCGACAAGCTTGAAGGATTCGGCAGGCGTCCTTCGACTCGGGGGTACTTGACTCGTCCCCAGTCGCATCAGCCAGGCTCGGCGCTGGAGGCGAAACTCGGCCCGCCAGCTTTCGTCCAGTGGGCCGGGCTCTGCAATCACCGGGTCGAGCAGGGCGATTGCGGCGCGAAGATC
>DASUPH010000332.1:0-4406 GCA_036276275.1 Candidatus Limnocylindrales bacterium | reverse complement strand
CGACGTCTGCTACAAACCCAGGTCTCCGCCAGCCCGGCTTGCGACCGCCCGCGGCCACCGTCCCGTCACCCCGCCGGGAGGTCGTCGATGTTGCGCGCCCGATGCGCGGGGCCGGTCGCCCTGCCGTTCGCCCTGATTCTCGCCCTCGTCGCCGCATCTCTGACGATGGCCGCGGCCCGCCGCCCCGACCCGGACTCGGTTCCGGCAGGTCCCGTGGTCGGGCCTGCGGCCGAAGTCGCCTGGCCCGTGTCCAGCCTCGTCGTGTCCGAGATCCAGACCGGCGGCGCCTCCGCGTCCGATGAATTCGCCGAGCTCTACAACGGGGGTTCGCTGGCGGTCGATCTGATCGGCCTCGAGCTCGTCTATGCGACCTCGACGGGCTCGACCGTGACGCGCAAGGCGGCGTGGACCACCTCGACGATCCTGGCGCCCGGACGCCACCTCCTGATCGCGAATTCGGCAGGGATCTACGCCTCGCTTGCCGATTCGACCTATTCCGGTGGCTTTGCCGCTACGGGCGGTGCGGTCGTCCTGCGGACGGTCGGCGGCGACCCGATCGACGCCGTCGGCTGGGGCGACGCCACCAACGCGTTCGTCGAGGACGGTCCGGCCCCTGCACCGCCGGCCGGTTCGAGCATCGAGCGCCGGCCGGGCGGCGCGTCCGGCAACGGGATCGACGCGAACGCGAACCAGGCTGACTTCATCGTCGCGGTCCCGAGCCCGCAGGGCCTGGCGGCCGAGCCCGTGCCCGCACCGGGTCCGAGTGCGAGTCCGACCCCTGCGCCGGTCCCCAGCCCGACACCCCCATCGTCGCCGACTCCGGCACCGAGTGGGACGCCCGAGCCGACGCTCCTCCTGACGCCCACCCCGACCTTGGTTCCGACCCCAATCCCGACGCCCACGCCGAGCCCGACACCGCCTTCGGTCACGTCGATCGCCGCGGCGCGTGCTGCGGCCGACGGATCGACGGTCACGATCGCCGGGACCCTGACGACCGCCCTTGCGGCGATCGATTCGGGCCGGAACGGGTTTGTGCAGGACGCCACCGGAGGGATCGCGATCCGTCTCGATGCGGCGCTGCCGATGCCCTTCCCGGCCGGCACGACGGTCACCGCGACGGGGTCCGTCGGCTCCTACTTCAGCCTTCGCACCCTGAACGTCGCCTCACTCGCGATTGTCGTCACCGGCACCGCCGGCCTCCCGGCCCCGCTTGCCGCCACGACCGGTGGACTCGGCGAGTCGCTCGAGGGCCTGCGCATCGTGGTCGGCGGCACGGTCACCGAGGCTCCTGCGCCGCTGGCCGACGGCCTCGGCGTGACGATCGACGACGGCACCGGCCCGATCCGGGTCGTGGTCGCGCCGGCGGCACAGGACGGCGCAACGATCGGGACCGGTGACACGATCACCGCGATCGGACCGCTCGGCCAGCGCGACAGCAGCGGAACCGGCACGGCCGGGTACCGCGTCCACGCGACCGAGCCCGGCGAGCTGGTCGCGGTGCCGAAAGCGACCCCGACGCCGCCACCCGTCCCGACGCCGACGCCCACGCCGACCGTCGCGCCCACCCCGACGCCGACCGTCGCGCCGACGCCCACGCCTGCGCCGACGTCGACCGCCACCCCGACCGCGACCCCGACCCCGAGCCAGACGCCCGGCCCCACCGCGATCACGATCTCGGCGGCCCGGGCCGTGCCCGTCGGCACGCGCGTCGCGATCGGCGGCGTGGTCACCGCCGAGGCCGGTCGACTCGGGACGCCGCCGCTCCTCGCGATCCAGGACGCGACCGCGGGGATCGTCGTCCGACTCTCGGACACCGCGGCTCGACCGCGGCGCGGAACGTGGATCGAGACCAACGGCATCCTCGCGGCACCGTACGGCCAGCTCGAGGTCCGCAGCCTGTCGAACCTCCGTGTCGTCGCATCCGCCGCGCTGCCATCGCCGCTGCCGATCGACGGTTCGATTCTCGACGAGTCGGTCGAGGGCCGCCTCGTCAGCGTGAGCGGGACGGTGAAGGCCCGGCCGGCGAAGGCCACCAGCGGGGACTTCACCGTCGATCTCGACACGGGGACGGGCGTCGTGCGCCTCGCTGCTGATGCGTCATCGGGCATCGCCCCGGCGACGATCTCGGCCGGCGACCGTCTTCGCGTGACGGGCGTCGCCGGCCAGCGAGCGAGCCGCAAGGGCGCCCCGGACGGCTATCGGGTCTGGCTCCGAGAACCGGCCGACATCGTCCGCCTCACTGGCCCCGGCGCGTCGCCGGCGTCGTCGGGTCCAGGCGTCGGGCCGTCCGCTTCGCCCGGTCCCGCGGTCGCATCGGTCGCCGAGGCGATCCGATCCCGAAGCGGCCAGGTCACGATCGAGGGCACGGTGACTGCAGGTGCTTCGCTCCTCGATGCGACGGGTCGGCGCATCGTCGTCCAGGACCGGTCGGCCGCCATCGAGATCCTCATGGTCGCCGGAGCTTCCGCTCCTCGGGTGGGGACACGTGTGCGAGTCGCCGGCGAGATCGGGCGGGCGTATGGCGCGCCGCGCATCCGGGCGACGCTCTTGACCGTTCTCGCCGCGGGTGCGGCGGTCGCGCCGCTCGAGCTGCGGGTGGCTCCGGGCACCGCTCACGAGTGGCGCCTCGTGCACATTCGCGGGGACGTCGTCGACGTTCACAAGGCCGGCGATCGATGGAGCGCGGAGATCCTTGTCGGAGGGCAGCGGGTCCCGATCTCGGGGCTTGCCGGCGCCCGGATCCCGGCGGCGCCGCTCGTCGAGGGCCGGACGGCGACCGTCGTCGGGATCGTCCGCCGCGCGTATCCGTCGGCGACGGACCGGCGTTTCGCGATCCTCCCGCGGGGACCGGCCGACATCTCGATCGGCGGACCGTCCGACGATTCGTCGAGCCGATCGAATGGCGGAAGCGGACCCGCCGGCGCATCGGCCGGGGGCAGGCGGCCCGGCGCGAGCGGCGCCGGTTCGGGTCAAGGCACCCAGCCGACCGACATCGACCTCGCGGAGGCCGGCGACCATGTCGGGGCGCTGGTCCGGGTCGGCGGCCTCGTCGCGGACCTCGGCGCGGACGGGTTCGCGCTCGACGACGGGACCGCGGTCGGCCGGGTGGTCCTGCGCGGCGCGGCGCTCGAGCAGCTGTCCCTGATCGAGATGGGCGACGCGCTCAACGCGATCGGCGTCGTCGAGAGGAGCCCGGACGCCACCGGCGCTGCCGCGCTCGTCGTGGCCGTCACCGATCCCGCCGGGATCATCCGCGTCGGCGACCCGCTCGGCGAGGCGCCGTCCGCCGCCCCGACCGACGGATCGGCGACGGACGCGACCACGACCGCCGACGATGCGGCGACCCATCGGGCGAGTGGGCTGCTCGACGTGGGCCTCCCGAACGTGGGCGTCGCGGGGATCGTCCTGGCCGGGCTCGTGTCGCTGGCCGTGACCCTTCTCCGTCGCGAGCGGATGCGCCGGCAGCTCGCGAGCAGGGTCGCTCGGCGGCTGGCTGCCCTCGTCGCCTCACCGCCGGATGGCGCCGGATGAGGAGCCCGGTCGGGCCATCGAGCGGCCACGCACGGGACCGGACCGGGCCGCCCCGAGCGTGGCTCGTGCGTGGCTCGTGCGTGGCCACGCTTGACGCTCGTGAGAGGGCGGGACTATCCTCGGCCGAGTTTCGCGCCTGCGAAGCACGCCAGAGTGAGGGACAAGGTCTTGCCGAACGCGGATCCCCGCGTAGCCCTCCCCATCGGAGAACGGCAATACCACATCGGACTCGGACCGGGTGAACTGGCCGAGTACATCCTCCTCCCCGGTGACCCAGATCGAACCGCCCGGATCGCGGCCCGCCTCGACGATGTCGAGATCGAGCAGCGACACCGGGAGTTCGCCTCGGCCACCGGAACGTATCGCGGCACCCGTGTCTCGGTCGTCTCGACCGGGATCGGCACGGACAATGTCGAGATCACGGTGGCGGAGATCCTGGCGATCACGGAACGGCCGACCTTCGTCCGGGTCGGATCCTGCGGGACCCTCCAGCCGGAGGTCGCCCTCGGGGACCTGATCATCTCGACCGGAGCCGTCCGGCTCGAGTCCACCACGAGCTACTACGTCCACGATGGATACCCGGCCGTCGCCGATTACGAGGCGGTCCTGGCGCTCATCGAGGCCGGCGAGCGGCTCGGATACCGGACCCACGTCGGGTTGACGGCGACAGCGCCGGGATTCTTCGGGGCGCAAGGGCGTCCCATCCCGCAGTTGCCCATCCGTTACCCTGACCTGGCGGAGGACATGGCGCGCCAGCGCATCATGAACTTCGAGATGGAGGCATCGGCCCTGCTGGTGCTCGCCACGCTCGCTCGATGTCGAGCCGGCGTCGTGTGTGCGGTCTACGCACAACGGACGACGGGGGAGTTCATCGA
>DASUPH010000331.1:0-5264 GCA_036276275.1 Candidatus Limnocylindrales bacterium | reverse complement strand
GTCGACGCAGAAGCCACTGCCCACCGAACACGATGCCCATGATCAGGGGGATGAGGAGCAAGCGCGGCTCGATCGGCGCGCCCACCACGATAGGGGCAAGGACGACCCAGGTCCAGACCGCCGCGAACCCGAGTCCGAAGGGAACCCTCGTGCCGTCGTAGCCGGGATCGGTCCAGCTGGCAACGACCGTGATCGGCCACTCGGCACTCGGCTCGACAGCAGGTCGTCCAGCCGACTCGTCGGCCGCGTCGCGAGTCACTCGGGACCGAGGTGATAGCCGAGACGCCGCGGGATCCGGCTGATCGCCGCGGCGACGCGACCCGGCGGTCGCCCTGCTTCCTCGGCCCGCTCGCGACGGACCATCGCCTCGCGGAACACCCGCGCGCCCACGCCCCGCAGCGGTTCCGGGGGGAACGCCCGCGGCGTCGCCCCGTCGCCGACGATCGGCAAGCTCGCGGCCGCATCGTCGCGGCCCGGCCCGAGAGCCAGCGCCGCGAGGATCCGGCCGCCGAGGATCGCGGGGGCCACGCCGTTGCCGCTGTAGCCGAGGCCGTGATGGACCCGCCCGCCCGGGCGCGTCCCGAACCACGGCCGATGATCGTCGGTGATGTCGATCGGGCCGCCCCACGCGTCATCGATCCGGACGTCGGCGAGACTCGGGAACCAGCGCCGGAGCCCTTCCGCCGCGCGCCGCGCGGCACCCTCGTCATGAGTGAACGACCGCCCGATCCGGCCGCTCCAGCCCGCCCGACCCCCACCCCCGCCGAGCGCGATCCGGCCATCGGCCGTCGGGCGAGCGTAGTGGAGGGTGAACCGGGCGTCGGCGATCCCTTCGCCGCCGGTCCAGCCGATCTCGGCCAGGCGCTCGGGGATCGGCTCGGTCAGGACGATGTAGCTCGACCAGTTCAGGAGCCGGCGCGCGACGGGTCGCCAGCCGGCCGCCCAGGCGTTGGTCGCGACGACGACCTGGTCGGCCTCGATCACCCCGGCGCCCTCGGCGGAGGTCGTCGCGATCTCGATGGGACCGCGCCCCCATCCCCCGTGACGCCGCGGCGCGTCGCCCGGCATCGTCGCGGTGGTCCGCTCGTGGATGACGATCCCCTGCTCCAGCGCAACCCGGCGCAGCCCGCGGGCGAGAAGCGCCGGCTGGACCGTGGCCGCGCCCGGCATGAACGCCCCGCCGCGGAACACCGGGGAGCGGGCGCGCGCGGCGACCTCGGCCGGCGTCAACGCGCGCCAGCGATCCCCTTCCCCGACCCGCGCGCACGCCTCGGTCGCCTCGAGCCAGGCGTCGTCCTGGGCAGGCGCCGCGCTGACCTGGAGGAACCCGCATTCGACAAGGCCGGCGTCCACGCCGTGATCGGCAGCCCACGGCCCGAGCGACTCGATGGCCGCGTCGAGCGCTCGGACCGCACGGAGGGCCTCCGCCTCGCCGAACTGCCGGATCAGCGCCGGCAGCTCGTCCCACCAGCCGGTGACGAAGCCGCCGTTGCGCCCGGACGGTCCGGACCCGCAGATGTCCTGCTCGATGACGACGACGCGGGCCGACGGCTCGAGCTCGCGGATCCGGAGCGCCGTCCACAGGCCGGTGTAGCCGCCGCCGAGGATCGCGACGTCGACCCGGGCACGGCCGGCAAACGGCGGCGCGGCGACGTCCGCGGCAAGCTCGGGCGGCTCGCCGGCGAGCGCCTCGCGAAGCCAGAACGAACGGCGCTCGCCGGGCCGGACACCGTCGAGCGCGTCGCGGCCCGTCACGATCCGGGCGCCCGGCCTACCAGCCGCCGGCGTCGCGGATCATCCGATGGAGGACCCGCGCGGCCACGACGCGACGGTAGTCGGCAGTCGAGCGGACGTCGTCGATCGGCACGATCTCGGCCGCGAGCGCCTCCGCGGCGGCGTCGGCCGTCTCGGGCGTCGGCGATGCGCCGGTCAGGACCGCCTCGGTCGCCCGTGCCCGGATCGGGCGGTCGGCCACCGAGCCGAGCGCGAGCCGGACGTCGCTCCACGTCACGCCTCCACCGGCGGATCGGCCGACCTCCCGCCACGACAGGGCCATCACGACCTTGCTGATCGCCTGGGCGCGACGCGTCCCGACCTTCCGGAAGCGGGTCTCGCGCCCCCCGGCCATCGGGATCCGCAGCCGCAGGATCAGCTCGTCCGGGGCGAGCGCCGTCCGGCGGTAGGCGACCCAGAAGTCATCGGCCGCGACCGTCCGCTCGCCGCGCGGGCCGCCGACGACGATCGCCGCGTCGAAGGCGAGGAGAACCGGCAGGGTGTCGCCGGCCGGCGACGCGTTCGCGATGTTGCCGCCGATCGTGCCGCGGTTCTGGATCTGCGCCGCGCCGATCGTCGCCGACGCCTCCACCAGGGCCGGCAGGTGCTCACGGCAGACGCTCGAGCGACGGATCTCCGTGTACGTCGTCAGGGCGCCGATGACGACGGCCGGACCCTCGACGGCGATCCCCCGCAGGTCGGCGAGCCGCGACAGGTCGACCATCCGCGAAGGCGGCTCACCGATCTCGCCGGTGATCCGGACCATGACGTCGGTGCCGCCGGCGATCGGGGTGGTCGTCGCGTCGGCGGTCGAATCGGCCAGCACCGCGTACGCCTCGGCGAGCGAGGCAGGGGTCTCGATCGGCGGTTCGACCGGCACGAGGTCAGTCGTCCGCGGAGCGGCGGTCGCGACTGCGACGGTGGCGGATCGCGATCGCGATGAGCCCGGCAACGATCGCCAGCCCGACGGCGACCTGGCGAGGGCTGAACGCGACGGTGTACTCGGCGCTCGACGGCGAGCTCGGAGCGTCGATTGCCTCCAGCGCGGGCGCTGCCTCCTCGGCCGCCGACGGCGATGCCGCCTTCTTCGTCGTCATCGAAGCCCTCCAGCGGCGATCGCGATCGCCTCGACGATCTTCGTGTAGCCCGTACAGCGGCACAGGTTGCCGGCGATCGCCTCGCGGATTGCCGCCTCGTCCGCCTGACCGCCGGCGTCGAGGTACGAGCGGGCTGCCATCAGCATGCCCGGTGTGCAGATCCCGCACTGGGCGCCGCCGGCGTCGAGGAAGGCCTGCTGGAGTCGGTCGAGGACGGGTCCCTCGGGCGACCGCGCCGCGAGCCCCTCGACCGTGGCAACCTCGGCGCCTTCGACCTGGCAGACGGGCACGAGGCACGAGTCGACCGGGGCACCGTCGATCAGGACGGTGCACGCCCCGCACTCACCCTCGCCACAGCCCTCCTTCGTGCCGGTCAGGAAGAGCTCCTCGCGCAGGACGTCGAGCAGACGGCGCATCCCGGGCGCCTCGACCTCAACCGGATCGCCGTTGACGGCGAAGCGCCAGGTCGTCATCGGGGCTCGCCGGGATCGCGCGGTCCCCGCATCGGCTGGGGATCGGTCGTGTCGTCCGGGCGCGGATCCGTGCCGGCTTCGATCGGCTCGTCGACCGTGGCTTCGACCCTGGCCGGAGTCGGCGGCACGTCGATCGGCGAGGTCACGCCGAGACCGGCCAGGATCCGCTCCGGCGACGCCGGCAATTCGTGGATCCAGACCCCGGTCGCGTCGTGGATCGCGGCCACGACGGCCGGCGCCCCGACGTCCATCGGCAGCTCGCCGACCCCCTTGGCGCCGTGCGGCGCCCCACTGAACGGCGCCTCGACGAGGAGCGCCGTGATCCGGGGCGCGTCGAGGGAGGTCGGGATGATGTAGGTCGCGAGCCGGTCGTTGAGGTAGCGGCCGTCGCGCAGCTTGATCTCCTCGATCGTGGCGTAGCCGATCGCCTGGAGCGTCCCGCCTTCGACCTGGCCCTCGGCGAGGACCGGGTGGATCACCTTGCCGACGTCGTCCGCAGCGACGACATCACGGACGGTCACCTCGGCCGTGTCGAGATCGACGTCGACCGTCGCGACGCACGCCGCCCAGCCGAACGCCGGGTAGGCGTCGCCGTGATACGTCTCGTCGTCGAAGTGGACGTGCGGATACGGCTCGAACTGCTGGTCGATCCGGGTCGGGCCGTTGGCGGCCGCGTCGGCCGCGCAGACCTCCGCGAACGGCTGCCCGCCGTTCCGCTCCTCCACCGTCGCCTTCAGCCGGCGAGCGGCATGGATCAGCAGCCCACCGACGACCATCGCGGTCCGGCTCGCGACCGTCGGACCGGAATCCGGGACGATCGCGGTGTCCTGCGGCGCGATCGCGACGTCGTCGACGGCCAGCCCGAGCTCCGCCGCGACAAGCTGGGGGAAGATCGTCTTCGTCCCCTGCCCCATCTCCGTCGAGCCGGTCAGGATCCGGACCTTGCCGTCGCTCGCGAGCTCGACCGATGCGACGCTGGCCAGCTTCACCTCGCCGGAGCCGGTGAAGCCGGCGCCGTGCCAGGCGAGGGCCACGCCGATCCCCGACGCGGTCCGCTCGCGCCGGGTTCGGAGCGGCGACCCGTGTACCGCGCCCGAAGCCGTCCGGCGGGCGCGGGCCGTCGTCGTTCGGGCCCGGACCCCCTCGAATTCGGCGGCCTCGGCCGCCCGTTCGAGCACCTCTTCGGCGGCCACGCTCTCGCGGAGGACCTGGCCGGTCGGCGTCGTGTCGCCGAGCCGGTAGAGGTTCCGGCGGCGGATCTCGAGTGGGCTGATCCGGAGCGCCTCGGCGAGCCGCCCCAGGTGGACCTCGGCCGCGAACTCGACCTGGGGCGCGCCGAAGCCGCGGAACGCGCCGTTCGGCGGCGTGTTCGTCCGGGTCGCCCGGGCTCGGATCCGGACGTTCGGGCAGCGGTACGGCCCGCCGGCATGGATCGCCCCGCGGCTCAGGACGACGGGCGTCAGCGTCGAGTACGCCCCGCCGTCCATGACGACCTCGATCTCCTGCGCGACGAGCCGGCCGTCGGCCTTGATCCCGGTCCGATGGGTGACGATCGCGGGATGCCGCTTCGTCGTCGCGGACAGGTCCTCGTGGCGGTCGTAGATCATCCGGACGGGCTTGCCCGTCTTGCGGGCGAGGAGCGCGGCGTGGAGGGCCACGATCGAGGGATATTCCTCCTTGCCGCCGAACCCGCCGCCGGTCTCCGCCTGGACGACCCGGGCCTGCTCGTCCGTGAGGCGGAGCGACCGCTTCAACGCCTTGTGGATGTAGTAGGGGCACTGGAGCGAGCCGTGGACCGCGACACCGCCGTCCTCGCGCGGCACCGCGATCATCGCGTTGTTCTCGATGTAGAGCTGCTCCTGGTGGCCGACGCGATATTCCTCATCGATCACGAAGTCGGCCGAGCGCAGCGCCGCCTCCA
>DASUPH010000330.1:0-21285 GCA_036276275.1 Candidatus Limnocylindrales bacterium | reverse complement strand
GCAATGCCAGGGGTCGTGCGCCCCGGACATCGAACAACGGGTACTCGCGGGACGTGCCGGCGCGGAAGCCGACGGCGTCGGCATACCCGAGCGTCGAGTCGTGGGCGAATCCGGCGGCCTCATGGCCATTCCACGTCTCGGGGTTCTGGAAGCGCAGGTAGTGCTGGCGGACACCCCACGTCGCCTGCTCGAATCCAGCCGTGCGACAGGCTTGCACGAGCGCGTCGAACTCGAACGCGATCCGGACGGGCGACAGGTAGCTGTCATAGCTCGCGTGCAGCCCGACCTCGTGACCGCGGTCGTGGACGTGGCGCAGGAGACCGAGGACGCGCGGATCGCCGATCCGGTACCGGTAGTCGTGATCGCCGGGCTCGTTCCCGGCGAGGAAGTAGAAGGTGCTGCGAAGACCATGCCGTTCGCTGACGGTCATCAGCAGGTCGAAGGTGTCGTATGGATCGCGGTCGACGCGGCCGGTCCGTGCATCGAGGATGGCGCGGGCCCGCCGAGCGGCGAGTCCGGGATCGCGGCGACGAACCACGTCGCCGGCGAGTGCCCGCAGCACCGCCCGGGGCGGCTGTCCGATCGCCGCCCAGGGTTGGTCCACGTCATGGGTCAGGCGGAGGCGGAAGGACGTCGCGCGTCGGGTGAGGTCCGGCCAGAGCGCGACGAACGCCGCCCACAAGAGGTCCACGTACTCGTCGACGAGCGGGCGTGCAATCAGGCCCTCGACGGCGCCGATCGAGCTGGCGGCCGGGAATCGCCCGTGGGCATCCCCCGTCGGCCGGACGATCTCCTCGTAGCGCGTGAGGAAGAAGAAGGCGCTGCCGAAGACGTCGACGGACAGGTCGATCCCGCCGGCCGACTGTCGCCACGCGTTGACGCCGTCGATGGTCCGCCCGTAGAGGATCGGCAGCTCGCCGGCCTGTCCGACGCCATCGACCCGTGGCACGCGGACCCGGGCGAGGGGAGAGACCGGCATCGAGGCCTCCGTGAGCCAGGTTTCGGGCGCCGACCCGAGGAGGACGTCCGGCAGGACGACCGATCCAGCCGATGTCCCGGGCAACGAGATCGTGGTCCTGCCCGGGGGTCCGTCCTCGAGCCGATATTCCAGGCCGAGCCACTCCGACAGGATCAGGTCGATGACGTAGCGGCGTTCCGGGGATCGCCCCGAGGGCGCGACGACGCGGAGGGTCACGGCGGTCAGGACCCGGTCCTCGCCTGCCGGCGTTCAGCGTCGACGATGGCCCACCATGAGATGAGCCCGTACATGAGGTAGGTCAGGCAGCCCGCGACGCTGAGGACGGCGATCGCTCCCAGGGCCGGCAGATGGATGGCCGCGGCGAGGACCACGGCGCCGCCGACGAGAACCAGCCGCATCGTCTCGCGAACCAGGTGCAGATCCTGGCGCTCGAGGACGTCGAGCGTGGCGCCCGTCGGGCTGGTCGTGAGGGTCAGGTAGTACACCGGTGTCAGGAACGCCGTGTACCAACCCGCCTCGCGCCACTCCTCGCCGAACACCGGGCCGAAAAGCACGGGCGCGGCGACGGCGAGGAGCAGGGCCGGAATCGCGCCCGAGCGCATCAGCGACCGCGTCGTTCGCAGGAACAGCGGGCGCATCCGGGTCGGGTCCTCGCGGACGAGTCGTGCCGCTTCCGATTGATAGACCTGGCCGACGGATCGGGCCAGGAGCGTGACCGGGATTGCCGCGATCCGTTGGGCGAGGAAGAGCTGTCCGCCGACGCCTGCCCCGTAGAGGCTGACGACGAGCAGGCTCGGCGCCTGGAGGCCCAGCGTGTTCAGGAGCGCCGACGGCGTCGACAGGACCGGAAACCGGCGGTAGCGGCTGGCAACCTCGGCCACGCCGCGAAACGTCGCCCGCCGGAGGAACCCGGAGTGCGTCCGCCAGGCCGACTGGCCGACGGTCGCCGCCGCCACGGCCCGCGACACCACGTCCGCGATGACCAGGCCCACCGGGCCGAGGCCGACGAGACCGAGCGAGATCTGGGTCCCGGCGAGGCTCCCGCTCTGGACGACCTGGGTCCCGGCGATGACCTGGAACCGCCGGGCGCGGATCGCCCAGGCCGTCAGGGCGATCAGCAGGCCGCCCGCGAACTGACCGACGGCGATCAGGATCGCGAACGGCGCCAGCCGCTCCGCCCCGAACGCGCCGAGCAGGTTCGAGCCGACGACGACCAGGACGAGCCCAGCCACGACGCTCATCGCGAGATCGACCAGGAGGCTCAACGCGAGGACGTTCGCGGCCGCCAGCTCGTCCTCCGGGAGCGGGATCGCCAGCTCGTAGCTGAGGCACGTGATGGTCAGGAGGACGGACAGGATCGCGGTGTAGACCGAGAGCACGCCGAGGTCGGCGGGCTCATAGACCCGCGTCAGGATCGGGGACGTCAGGACCAGGAGGCCCTGCGCCGCGAGCGTCCCGAGCATGAGGACCAGCACGCCACGCGTGAGCGCGCCTTGCGGGAGTCGCGATCGGATGGCCGGCGGCAGAAACGTCGCCACCCGCCCCCGAACCCGGCGAATCCTCTCCATCACGCCGCTGACCATGGCCACGCCGAGGCCCCAGAGTAGATGGACAGCGTGCTCCTCCCGGTCCGTCGCGAACGTGCTGCGGAGGATACGTCATGCCCGGGCCGTGACGGGTCGCTGCGGGTCCGTCCGGCGTCCGTACCGTACACTCCGTCGTCATGACTCCGACCGCGGGCATGCGTCGCGGAATCCCGACGACCGTCCCGCCCTTGTGGGCCGCCCTGCTCGCGGTCGATGCCATCATCGTCGCCGTGGCCGTCGTCATCGGCGGCCCGCTCCTGGCCCTCGCTGCCGTGCTCGGCCTCGCGACCGTCCTCGTCTCGGTGCGCTACCCGGGCATCCTGTTCGCCGCGTATCTCCTCCTGGCGTTCTACAAGGGCGGAGTCCAGCCGTTCAGCCCCGTCGACATCACCCTGATCCTGGCCGGCCTCAACGGCCTGCAACTCCTCGTGCTCCTGCGCGGGCGCCGTCTCTGGTCGATCTCGGCAGCCGGGATCGGTCTGTGGGTGGGCCTCACCCTCCTGATCCTCGGCGGGGTCCTGTACGCGCCGGATCAGAACCTGGCTCTGGATCGGGCCATCCGCTGGTGGACTCTCGTCTTCTTCCCGATCGTGGGAGGCGGCCTGCGGGTCGGCACGGACCTTCGCTACCTGCGCCAGTTCCTCTGGTCGTTCTTCGCGATGGGGATGGTGACCGTGCTCCTCGGCCTGACCCAGCTCTCGAATGTCGAGCGGTTGACGGTCCTGAACACGAACACGATCCAGGTCTCGCGGGCGGCTCTCCTCGTCCCGCTCCTCGGGGTCACCTTCGTCCTGCGCGAGCGGTTCGGTCTTGCGAGGTTGGCCCTGATCGGGGCGATCCCGGCCGCTCTGCTTGTCGCCCTCGCCTCCGGATCGCGTGGGCCGCTGCTGTTCCTGGCGTTCCTGACCGCGGTCGGGCTGATCCGCTACTTCGCCCATCCGCGATCGGTGAACTGGTTGCGCGTCGTGATCTCCGTGGTCATGATTCTCGGGTCGATCCTCGCCCTCTCGATCGTCGCCCAGGACCTCCCGCGAACCGCCCTCGATCGCTTCACCCTGTTCGGGGACTTCGTGCAGAGCGCGCTCTCGGGCGACCTCACGACGTCCCTCGGCGACACCTCCGCGGGAAATCGGATCGTCCTGTTCCGGGCCGCCGAATCGATGTTCGGGGACCACCCCGTGCTCGGGGTTGGGACGTCCGGCTTCGAAGCCCTTGCGCCCCGCTACATGAGCCCCGACGAGGTCGAGGCGTGGCCCCACAACGCCCTGCTGCAGGTCGCGGCAGAGTTCGGTCTCGTCGGCCTGGGGATCGTCCTCAGCCTCCTCTACCTCGTGATGCGCCGGCGGCTCCCGCCCGGACACGAGGCATGGGCCCTGAGGATCCTGTTCGTGTTCTTCTTCCTCAACGCATTGGTCAGCGGCGACATCTTCTCGGACCGCGAGACGTGGGGCCTGTGGATGCTCGTCCTTCTCGTCGATGCCCCGCGGCTGTCGGAGGTAGTGCCCGCGATCCGCGGCCGTCCCGCGCCGGTCGCCGGCTTCGGCGCCGCGGCGGTCGAGGCGACGGGATGACCGCTGCGCCCGACCGCGGGATGGCGGGATCCCGGGCCGTGTCGGATGGGCCCGACGTGGGGCGGGCCGACGCGGCTCGCCGGCCGACCATCGGAATCGCGCTCTACGGAACCCTGACGTTCGACAGTCGTGTCCGCCGCGAGGCCGCGACCCTCGCCGCCGGCCCGTTCGACGTCGTCGTCGTGTGTTTCGGTGACGCGTCGCCGGCCGGTGACCTGCCCGCGAACGTGCGGGTCGTGGTCTCGAAGCCGGATGTCGACGCCGTCGTGCCCGGGTCGCCGAATCCCTTCGCCTCGAGGACGCGCAACATCGTCCGGACCCTGCTCGGGCGTGTCCGCTGGCTCACCGGGTACGTGGCCAACCTGCGCGCCTGGGGCAAGGGCGTCCCGGCCGCCGCCGGCCCGGTCGACGCCTGGCACCTGAACGACTTCGTCGCGCTCGCGGCCGTGAGCCGCCACCTGCCGCAGGATGTGCCCGTCGTCTACGATGCCCACGACCTGTTCCTCGAGACCGGCACCGCGCGTCGCCTGCCCGGGCTGGCCCGATCCCTGCTTCGCCGCTACGAACGGCGCCTGATCCGACGCGCCGCGGCGGTCGTGACCGTGAACGCGGCCGTCGCCAAGGTCCTTGCGTCTCGCTACCGACCCGGCCGGATCGAGGTGGTCCACAACTGCCCGGAGCGGACCGTCCCGCAGCTCGTCGCGCCGACCCTGATCCGGGACGCCACCGGGATCCCTGACGACGCCCGGATCCTGTTGCACCACGGCCGGCTCGGCGAGGGCCGGGGCGTCGAGGAGCTGATGGAGGCGCTGCTCGAACCGGGCCTGGAGACGGCCCACCTCGTGCTGATGGGGTTCGGCGAGAAGCGCCTGGACTTCCAGGCGACCAGCCAGGAGCCGAGGTTCGGCGGGCGGGTCCACGTCCTCCCCGCCGTTTCGCCTTCCGTCCTCCTCGACTGGGTCGCATCGGCCGACCTCGCCGTGATGCCGATCCAGGCCGCGACGCTCAATCTCTACCTGTCGACGCCGAACAAGCTGTTCGAGAGCCTTGCGGCCGGCGTGCCCGTCGTCGTCAGCAGCTTTCCGGCGATGCAGGCGATCGTGCTCGATCCCCGCGAAGGGCCGCTGGGAGCGACGTGCGATCCATCGCGTCCGGCATCGATCGCCGCCGCGATCCGCTCGATCCTCGAGCTCGATCCCGCGGCCTTCGCAGCACTCCGCCAGCGATGCCTCGATGCGGCGCAGCAGCACTGGAACTGGGAGGCCGAGTCGGCCAAGCTCACGGCCCTGTACGTCGAGTTGACCGGTGCCGCGCGGACCCGCGGTCAGCGCAGGTAGAACTGGAGGTCGGCCTCGGCCAGCGGGCCGCGCCAGCCCGGGTCCAGGGCGACCCACCCGGACCCGTCGTCGACCTCGGCGTAGCCATCCGGGAAGTACGTCGGTGCCGCGAATCCGACGGACTCGCCCTTCCGGATCCCGTGGATCCGGTATCGCGTCGATGTGTCGGTCGAGAACATGAGGTTGTACCCCTCGCCGTCGTGCAGCGTGACGGTGTCGGCCAGGGCGATCGTGATCCAGGCAGATCCCGACTCGTCGGTCGGCGTCGCCGGTCGGACGGGGGGCGGCGGCGGCGCAGATCCCTCGGCGACGATCTCGCCGCCCGAGGTCTCGAGTCGGGCCGTCAACCGGCCCGCTCCCGATAGCCGGGCGAGCCGGACCGAGATCGTCGAGACCGCCACATCGCCGCCCGCCACGACGAACGTCTCGCGCACGCGGGTGCTGCCCGTGATGACCTTGGCGGCGGCGACCCACGACTCCATGTACCCCACACCTTCGATCGCGCCGTCGCCGTACTGGAGCTGAAGGATCGGGGTGTACTCGGGCCGGATCGCCCAGCCGGTCCCGTAGTCGAGCAGCTGGGCCCAGTCGATGTCGCTGTGCTGCGGCTGACGCGGGTGATCCGGCAGCTCGACGAACAGGCTGTTGACGGACACGAAGTTCACGGTCGGCTGACGATCGGCGTTCCGGAAGACGATGTGGTACAGGCTGCCGGCCTGGAGCGACGCCGGGTCGGCGAACGAGACGATCGGGAACGTCTCCAGCGGGGCGATCGCCGAGGCGATCATCCGGCCGGAGGGGCGGTGCTGCGGCGTCCCATCGTCCTCCTCCACCCGGATCACGACCGTCCCACCCGAACCGGCGGAGTAGCCCTCCCGGTCCGTGATCAGGTAGATCCGGATCGACGCGAGGGTCGACGAATGCCCGGCCCGGAACCGAAAGGACGACTCGAGGTTCGGGCACCCGCAGCTGGTCCCCCCGATCTGGGTGTTTGCCAGCGTGTCGAAGCCGATCCCGGAGCCGTAGACCGCCGACGTGCGCGGGATCACCGGTCGTGAGGTTCCGGGCGTCCGTTGCCGGCTATCAGCCGACACGGCGGCGAGGACCACCAGGAACGCGACGAGAACGCCCGCCCGGCCGCGGGCCGTGGGGGTCCTCGTCAGCATCGCGATAGGTTAGCGGACAGCAGACCGGGGACGTCCGCACGGACGTCCCCGGTGTGTCGTTGCTGATCGTCCGTCCGGATCCCCGGCCGGCTCGTCGGCAACGCGACTAGAGCGCGTTCCCCGACTGGGTCAGGTTCGACGACGAGATGATCTGGAGCCCGGTCCGGTTGCCGGACCCGCTGTTGTTGCGGATGGTGGCTCCGCTCGACTTGCGGTACTGGATCGCGATGTTGGAGCTGGAGATCGAGTTCGACTCGATCATCACGCCCGATGCGAGCTGGTCCACGAGGATCGCCGCTTCGTAGGCGAACCCGCGCAGCGCGTTGCCGCGGGCGGTGACGCCACGGGGACCCGGATCGTGATACATGTGGATGCCGGACCCTTTGGTGCCGCCGCCGATGAAGGTGCTATTCAGCACCGACACCGGGCCGACGCTCGATGCGACGTAGAACAGCTGCTGGCGACCGGTCATCGCCGGCGTCCCGATGAACGTGACGTCGTTGATGGTGATGTGGTGGCCGCCGGTGTCGACCTCGACCTGGGCGGAGCCCATGCTGTCGTCGAAGGAGGGCGACGACGCTCCGGTCTTGAAGGTGATCCCCTGGATGAGGACCGGGCCGCCTCGGAGATAGAGGAAGTCGGGCCGCGCGGATCCGTGGGTGACGACCGGGACCTCGCCCGGATAGGCCTTCATCGTGAACGACTTCGACGTCGTGATCGGTGACGAGACGAGATGGTTGCC
Source organism: Candidatus Limnocylindrales bacterium (assembly GCA_036276275.1). Taxonomy (GTDB): domain Bacteria; phylum Chloroflexota; class Limnocylindria; order Limnocylindrales; family CSP1-4; genus CF-46. The sequence continues at coordinate 13,904 of DASUPH010000330.1, read as the reverse complement.
ACCACGGAGGACGAGCACCCCACCCGAGGACGGGAGGGCCGCAACGGCCGCCGCCAGACCACTGCCGGCCGGGACGATCGTGCCCGAGACCGACGGTGGGGTCGGGGTCGGTGCGACGGTCGGCCTGGGCGTCGGGGCGGTCGTTGGATCCGGGGTCGCGGTTGGCCGAGGCGTGGGCGGCGCGGTCGGATCCGGGGTCGCGGTCGGTCCCGCGGTCGGGGCCACCGTGGGTTGGGTCGTGGGTGGAGCCGTCGGCGGAGTCGTCGGTGCGCGGGTCGGCGCCGGGGTCGCGGGCGGCGGGCTGGGCGTCGCCTCGACGGTGGCCGCGTGGCTCTTGCCGCGGACGACGAACGCGTCGACGGCAACCTCGGGATGACGGGCGGTCCCATCGACCGTGATGGTCAGGATGTGCGGCGCCGAGGTCCGGAACGTCGCGGTGTACAGCGTCTGCACCGGAGCGAAGCGGGCCGCGAACGAGTTGACGGCCTTGATGGATACGCCGTCAAGGGAGATCCGGGCCGAACCGTTGCCGGGTCCGACGGGACCGATCCAGGCGATGCCCGTGCCGGTGAACGCGACGACCACGGTGGCGGCGGCTTTCGAAGAGGATCGCGCGCGACCGTCGAGATAGCCGGCATCGGTGCGGCTCTCCCAGGCCCCCTGGTACGAGACGTGGCCGTCCAACTCCTGGTACGTCGTCACGTCCCACCCGGCGGACCAGTCCGCCAGCAGCCCGGCTCCGGGCTGGTTCTTCGCCAAGGTCATCGTGAACGGGATGGCGAGGGCGGCGATGACGAGGAGCATCGTGATCGTGGCCAGCCAGTCGCGGGCACCACGGCGGCGGGGTGGCGATCCCTGGGGGTCTCTCGTCGCGGAGCTCTCCGCGACCCAGCGCGTTCCATTCCAAAACATCCGATCGGTACTCCAGTCGACGCCGAGGCTCGTACGCGAAGTCCCGTGCCGTTGTCGCGGGGGGGGGAAATGTCACGTGGTGGCGGGGTCCAGACCTCCTGCCCAACCCTCTTCGAAAGTGTCCTCGTCACCACTCGTCAGGGCTATGGCGTATTGGTCCCGAGAGGGGCCCGCGGCCCATGGCTCGATGGTCCGACGCCGGAGTACGGCTACGTGGGGATGGGTTCGACGGGGTCCGGTTAGCTTGAGTCGGGGACCTTCACAGCCGATCACCGCCGACTTCGCGGAACCTTCGCGATCGCAGGCTGGTTCGCCGACCAGGGCTCGCGGCGCGAGGTCTACGGCGTGTACGTCACCTGGACGGCGAGGTACTCGAGCAGGAAGTCCTTGTTCGGCTGGCTCGTGACGTCGATCACGCGGACCCGGAAATTGGCGTTCGAGAGCTCTGAGCCGAGCCACGTGTGGCCCCAGTTGTCGCCCGCCGTCCCGAAGTTGTAGGTCGCGATCGCCGTGCCGGCGAGCGCCACGCTCTTGGCAGTCGTCCAGGTCGATCCGGCGTCCCAGGACAGCTGGATGCAGACCTGGCTCGTCCCGCCGTTGTTGTTCATCCCGACATCGGTCCGGACCTCGATCCCGTTGACCGCGGACACGGTGCCGGGGACGCCCAGCCCGAAGTCCCAGAAGCGGTGACGATCCTTGCCGGCGTCGGTGCAGCTGATCGTGGTGTTGGTGCCGCTGCCGACGTCGGTCGCGTTGACCAGGTCGTCCCCGCAGGCGTTGGCCGGCAGCGTCTCGTAGCCATTGCCGTCGCCCCCCGTGTCGGCCGCGTTCGAGGCGCCGGTGCAGCCATTGAAGCCCGTGGCGGTCGGGCCCAGCGTGACGACGGCCGACGCCTGGTTGCCGTTGACGCTCGTCCAGTTCTGGAAATAGCTCCGTAGCACGTAGTAGTACGTGCCGCTCGAGCCCGGCGCGTCCGTGGTCGACGTGGCCGCCCGTGGGGTGACCGTCGCGACCTGGCTGTAGGGCCCACCCGAGACCGTCCCCCGATGGACCTCGTAGCCGGTGGCATACGCGTCGGTCGTGATCGTCCAGCCGAGGGCCACGCTGGTGCCGCCGGTCGCGGTGAGGCTCGTCGGCGGGGCCAGCGTGTCGGTGGTCAGGGCCATCGTCGAGGCGGCGCTATCGGTCATCCGGGCCAGGGAGATCGCCGGGTCGGTCCCGACGATCGCCGGACCGAGCAGCAGGGCGAGGGCGATGGACAGGAAACGCCGGTGCCGTGTCATGACGCAGTCAGTCGGCCCTCGGGCGATCGTGAAGATCGGCGAGCCAGCGGTTGTGCTGGACGCGGATGTGGCGACTGCGCGAGAGCTGCTCCGGGACCGTCGGTCGGGCGACGTTGCGGAACGTCGCCATGGACGGGCCACCGGCGGCGAGCGGCGTCCCGAAGCCGGACCCGATGGCGTCGGGGCGGGCGGCGATCGGCTCGCCGCGGCTGGCGTCGGGAGCGACGCGCACGACGATCTGATCGGTCTCGGTCTCGACCGATTCGAGGAGCCACGCGATCGCGAGCAGGGTCGCAGCGAGGCCAAGGACGAAGATGACTCCGACCGGCAGGGACAGGAGCGCCAGCAGGTAGCCGGCCCAGGGGATGGTCCACTCGACGCGGCCCAGGATCGACGTCGCGGGGACGAGCGACGGGTCGGGCTCGGCGTTCGCGTCGCCCTTCGTCCGGATCCAGACCCCGTCGGCGCGCGAGACGACATCGACGACTCGATGGGTGAAGGTCGTCCGCTCGGCGCCGACGTTGAGCGACACCACGTCACCCGTGGCGAGGTCCGTCGGCCGGACCGGGCCGATGACGACCGCGGCGCCGAGCCCGATGGCCGGCTGCATCGAGCCCCCGCCGATGATGATCGTCTGGTGGCCGGTCAGGGGAACGATCTTGCCGAGGATCAGCCCGAACAGGACGAGGACGATCAAGGCGATCAGGGTCAGGTCGACGATCCGCCGAAGGACGGTCGTCGTGCCTGCCAGGATCCTCATTGTTCGTTCCTCCAGGAAATTCGTGACCGGTGGCGCCGGTCCGTTCGGGTGCTGGCCGCTGCCGTGGTCCGGTCCGGCGCTGGGCGCGCGCCGAGCCGTTGGTCCGACGCTTCAGGCGTCGGCGCCGGATGACCGAGCTGCGGCTCACCCGGGGGGGTGCGCCGCAGCCGGTGGTGCAGCCGGGAATTCGGGTGGGGTTACGGGTTGTTGGCGGTCTGCTCGGCGTCGAACGTGAACGTCGCCGTTGAGCTCGCGCCCTGGCTTGCGTTGCCGGTCGTCAGCGGGAGGCTGACCCGGAGGCAGAGGACCTCGTTCGCACCGGCGAGCAGGTTGCGGTCCCCGGCATGGGCGCCCTGGACGGGGTTGCCGACGGCGGCTCCATTGAGCGTCGTCGCGACGAGAATGCTGGCTCCGTTGAACAGCGCGCAGCTGGCGCCGACGCCGCCATCGGGGCCCTTGATCGTCAGCTGAAGGGCGGTGCCCAGGGGGTTGGTCGCGGCGACCGAGATGGCGTAGCGGAGGTCGCCCGAGCCGCCGTTGGTGACGGTCAGTGCCTGGGTGGCGTTGGCGCCGGGCATCATGTTGTTCACGGCGGTCAGGACCGTCGGGCTGGTGCTGATGTCGATCGTCCCGGCGGTGAAGCTCCAGGTCGACGCATCGGTGTCGGTGAACTGAGCGAGAGACATCGAACCGGCCCCGATGGTCAGGAGCGAAACCGCTCCCAGAAGCGCGACGATGCCGCGACGGCGCGACCGGCGTCGGCGGATCTGGCGGTCCACGATGATCTGATCCATGGAGATGATTCCCTTCTAGTGAAAATGAATGAGGACGGGGCCGGCAGACGCCGGGTTCTTCCGCCTCTTGGCTGGACACGACGCAGCCCAATCGGCTGGGACCTTTTGCGATGCTCGAACGGGTGACGCCGTTCTCAAAGGCATTAACCTGCCCGATGACGTACGCGGATACAGGACGTCGGGACTACCCCAACCCGTACGTTCGTTCCGTCAAGCGGCGGTAGGACCCGAACCGGGTCCTGATGGTGCGGGGAGGCACAACTGTCGGCCGGTTGGCGGCTCAGCCTGGGTCGTCGATGCGGCGCTCAGCCCGCCCCGTCGGGCGGTCGTCCGGACCCGGCGAGGCGCTCGTCGTAGCGGTCGTCGCGCCATGCCAGCGCGGCCTTGAGGCCCTCGGCACGGACGATCGCGTCGAACTCGCGGGCGGTCTCGCTCATGTTGATGAAGGACTGGAGGTCGAGGCCCATCTCGACCGCGGCCGCGAAGCCGGCAGCGTCCATTGCCCGATTGAGCATCAGCTTCGTCGGTGCCATCACGTCCGGCGGGACGCGGGCCAGGCGATCCGCGAGGGCGTCGACCTCGTCCGCCAGGCGGTCCGCCGGGACGACCCGATTGACGAGGCCGATCCGCTCGGCTTCGGCGGCATCGATCAGGTCGCCCGTCATGAGCAGCTCGCGGGTCTTCTTCTGGCCGATGAGGAACGGCATCAGGAGGGTGACCGGCGCCGATCCGAAGCGGATCTCCGGTTCGCCGAGCTGCGACCCCTCGGCCGCCACGACGAGGTCGCACGCCATCGCGAGCTCGAGGCCGCCGGCGAGGGCGTAGCCGTGGACCTCGGCGATCACGGGCTTCGGGCACGACCAGATCGCGAGCGTTGCCCGGACGTCGTGCTCCAGGATCTCGCGCCACTGCCAGGCGGTCGGCGGCGCCGCCTCGGCCAGGTCGTAGCCGGAGCAGAAGGCGCGACCCGCGCCGGCGATTGCGATCACCCGGACCCGCTCGTCGGCGGCGGCCTCGGCGATCGCATCGGTGAGAGCGTCGCGGAGCTCGGCGCTGATCGCATTGAGCTTGGCGGGCCGATTCAGGGTCAGCCGGACACCCCAGGACGTCGCCTGCTTCAGCAGCACCGGCTCGACCGCCATCACGAGATCCGCCCGAGAGCCGGTGCGTAACCCCGGACGTGGTCGACGACAAACCGCTTCGGATACCCTTCCGACCCGCTCGGCTCGAACGCGTAGATCCCGAGCATCAGCTGCATCTCGTAGTCCGGCGACTGGGCCGTCCGCTTGACGAGCCGGTCGTCGACGAGGAAGTCGACACCGGTCGGCGACCACTCGGCGGCGTAGGCGTGAGGCTCGACCGCGTCGATCGCGATCTCGACCTGCTCGAAGTCGTCGATGAGGCGCGGGTCGCCGAATGGATGGATGCCCATCCCGACCCGGGCGGACCCGGAGCGAACGTCGCGGCCGAAGATCTCGCACACGCAGATCTCGCCGGATCGGTCCGGCTCGTCCTCGAACCCGATCATCCAGAGCGCGATCATCGCGTCCGGGTCGGCGATCGCCGATGCTCGCATCTCGATCCGGCCGTATCGCGGCGTGTACAGGCGCGACGATGCCTGGGCCTCGGTCACGACGAGGTCGGGGCGGAAACGACTCTGGCCGACCGGGCTGCCGACCGGCCCGGAGAAGACGCCGGTCTGGATCGACGAGACCCGTGTCGCTCCGTCCCAGCGCGGACACCACGGCGGTTGGTCGGCCGTGATCTGGAGCACGAGGCGGCCGTCCTCGAAGGTGTATCGCGGCGCCGCCTGCGCCCGCGAGCTCCATTGGGGCAGATAGGCGGGAAGCCAGCGCGTCGAATCGAGGCTGCCGCGGCCGAACCCGTCGCTGAACTCGAGCCGGCGATCGCCCACCGTCGCCGTTGCGCTCATCGCCGGATGACGACCAGGGCGTCGACTGCCGCCGTCCGGTCCGGGCCGCTGATCAGCGGGTTCAGGTCGACCTCGACGAGGTCGGGGTCGTCGACCATCGCCTGGCCGAGCCGGACGATCGCCGCGGCAACGGCGCCCCGGTCGATGCCGGGCACCCCCCGGAGCGGACCCAGGAGGCGCCGCCCACGGAGCCCGTCCAGCATTGCTTCGGCGTCGGCGGTCGACACCGGGGCGAGGCGGACCGCCACGTCGTCGATGGCCTCGACCAGGATCCCGCCGAGCCCGACGATGACGAGCGGCCCGAACGACGGGTCGCGCCGGGCGCCGACGATCAGCTCGCGGCCGGCCAGGTGGGGCGCCACCAGGAGGCCGCGCCGAACGGCGTCCTCGGGGAGCGGCAACGCGAGGAGATCCGCGGCGGCCGCGCGAACCTCGGCGGCGTCGCGCAGCCCGCCCCGAACCGCGCCGATCTCCGTCTTGTGGGTGAGCCCGGTCGCGTCGACCTTGAGCACGACCGGGAAGCCGATGTCGGTCGCCCGCGCCGCGGCCGCGTCGGCGTCGCTCGCCGGCTCGACGCGCACGACGGGCAGGCCCGCGGCCGCGGCACGGGCGAGGCTCTCGAGCTCCGGCATGGCGATGACGAGGACGTCGCGTTCGACGGTGCCGCCGTCGCCACCAGGCCCGACGTCGTGGCCGAAGAGCGTCCGGTCGTCAGCCAGGCTGCGCCAGCCGGGCCGGGTCGGACCGTCGGCCAGCCGTCGCTCGTGGCGGGCCTCCCAGCGCGCGACCGCCGCGATCGCGCCGAAGGCTTCCACCGCTCCCCGAAGAACCGGCACGCCGCCCGCCGCCCGCGCCCGCGCCACGATCTCCGGGGTCGGCTCACCGGACGTCAGCGAGACGACGACCGGCAGGATCTGCGGCCGGTCGGCGGTCGCCGCGACGAGCGGCTCGAGGACGAACAGAGCCGTCTCGACCTCCGACGGCAGCGACCGGTAGGGGAAGTCGTGGACCAGGGCAAGGACGTCGTACGCGCCGGTCGCCGCGAAGGCTTCGAAGGCCGCGGCGTACGCGGTCGCGGGGTCCGTCGCTCCCCATGGATCGAGCGGGTTGCCGACGTAGCCGAGCGTCGGCAGGTCGCGCAGGAGGGCCGTCCGGGCCGCCTCCGGCACGTCCGGCAGGTCGGCCCCGGTCCGGGGCGCGAGGTCGGCAATCAGCGACGCCTCGCCCGTCGAGACGGTGACGACGCCGGCCCTCCCCCGCCCCACCCGCCGGCCGAGCCGCCGGCAGCCGGCCACGAGCTCGGCGGTCTCGAGGAGCTCGTCGAGATCGCCGCACCGGATCACTCCGGCCGCCGCCAGGGCGGCATCGGTCGCCCGTTCCTCGCCGGCCATCGAGCCCGAGTGGGCGATCGCCGCGGCCTGGGCCTGGCGGCTCGAGCCGACCTTGACGACGATGATCGGCTTGTCGATCTCGAGCGCCCGATCGGCCAGCGCGAGGAAGCGCTCGGGTCGCTTGAACCCCTCGAGGAAGAGGATGACCGCCTCGGTCTCCGGGTCGTCGATCGCGTACGCCAGGAAGTCGCACGTGTCGAGGACGACCTCGCTGCCGCAGCCGACGATCCGCGAGAAGCCGATCCGGTTGCCCGAGTGGATGAAGGCGTCGGTGACCGATCCGGACTGGGCGATGCCCATGACGCCGCCCCGCGGCAGCCACGGGTTGATGTCGCCGATGTAGGTCGCCGCGTTCGTCGTCAGGTCGACGATCCCCATGCAGTTGGGGCCGAGGAGGGCGATCCCGTGATCGAGGGCGATCCGGCGGACCTCGAGCTGCATCTGGGCCGCGGCCGCGCCGCCCTCCACGACGCCGCCGCCGGGGACGATCACGGCCGGGACCCCGGCTCGCGCCGCCGCTGCGACGACACCGGCCGCCCGGAGCGGGTTGACCGCGACGAGGACGATGTCGGGTCGCTCCGGGAGCGCTTCGATCGAGGGGTAGCAGGTCTGCCCGTCGAGCTCGTCGTAGCGGGGGTTGACGAAGTGGCAGCGGGTGGCGCTCTCCATGACCCGGAGGTTGTCGCGGACGGTCCGGGCGATGCCGCCGCGGGCCGATGCACCGACGACCGCGACGGAGCGCGGCGCGAAGAGCGGGCGGAGGTCGATCGGCGGCCGGGGCCGCTCGCTTGCGACGGGCGAGGCCAGGGCTTCCTTCACCCGACCACCTTCGAGACACCGCGCTTCTCGAGCGCCCGTGCGACGATCAGCCGCTGGATCTCCGAGGTGCCCTCCCAGATCCGGTCGACCCGGAGCTCGCGGAGGTAGCGCTCGGCCGGGTACTCGCGCATGTAGCCACGACCGCCGAAGACCTGGACGACCCGGTCGGCGCAGCGCCAGGCCGCCTCGGACGCGAACAGCTTCGCGAGGGACGCCTTGGCGTGGACGACCTTGGGATCGGCGCCGCCGTCGGCGAGCGCGGCCGCCTCGCGGGTCAGCAGTCGGGCAGCGGCGGCGTCGGCGGCCGAATCGGCGAGGGGGAAGGAGACGCCCTGGAAGTCGTAGATCCGCTCGCCGAACTGGACCCGGCCGGTCGCCCATTCGACCGCGAGCGTCAGCAGCCGCTCCATCGCCCCGGCGCAGCGCGCCCCGATGTGGATCCGCTCCTCGACGAACCACTCGTTCGTCAGCGTATCGGCCCGGCCGATCCCGCCGAGGATCGCCGACGCCGGCACCCGGACGTCCTCGAGGAGGAACTGGGGGTGGCGATCCGCGAACGTGTGGGTGTAGTCGGGGTCGTGCTTCATCGTCACGCCCGGCGTGTCGTAGTCGACGAGGAACAGGGTTGGTCGGGTCGGGCCGGCCGCGTCGTCTCGATCGACGGCGAGGCAGTGGAAGATCATGAAGTCGGTCTCGTCCGGCGGCCCCGTCACGAACCATTTCTCGCCGTTGAGGACGTAGTCACCCGACGCCGGGTCGCGGACGGCGGTCGCCTCGAGCGTCCGGGCGTCGGAACCGGCGTTCGGCTCGGTGATCGCGTAGCTCCCGAACCGTTCGCCGCGCATGCTCGGCTCGAGATAGCGCCGCCGCTGGGCGTCGTCGGCGTGGATCAGGGCGTTGTAGGCGCCCGGGATCAACGACCAGAGCCCGCCCGTTGCCTGGCCGAGCTGCTCGTGGACGAGCACCTGCTCGAGCGCCGTCCAGCCCTGGCCACCGATCTCGCGCGGGAACGACCCGCCGTGCAGCCGCGCGTCGACCGCCGCGCGCTTCAGCGCGTCGCGGGTCGCAGATGGGAGCCGTCCGCCGGCCCGCTCGAACTCGGCCTCGAGGGGCTGGAGATGGTCGACGACGTACGCGCGCGCCCGCGCCTGCAGCTCGAGCTGGTCCGGCGTGAGGGTCAGGTCCACGGCCGAGAGGATGGCCCGCCGGACGGGACGTCGAGCCGACCGTCCCGGGTCGCGCGACGGCTCCGCGCCAGGTTATCCGCCCGGCGTCACCCGCCCAGGGTGCGCTTGCGCTCCTCGAACTCGGTCGCGTCGATCTCGCCGCGCGCGAAACGCTGGCGGAGGAGCTCGAGTGCCGTGTCATCTGGCGGACCGTCGGGTGGTCGCCGGTCGTTGTTGCTCTGCCGCATCAGCCACCGGATGCCGATCAGGATCGCGACGATCACCAGGATCAGGAAGAGGGTGTTCAGGACCGCGATCAGGGCGAACTCGCTGAAGAAGCCGTTGAACATCACGGGATCCCTCCGCTCAGCTGGGCCAGGCGAGGACCATGATGCGGACCTCTGTCATGTCATCGATCGCCCAGCGCAGACCTTCGCGTCCCAGCCCCGAATCCTTGACCCCGCCGTAGGGCATATGGTCGATCCGGTAGGTGGGAACGTCGTTGACGATGACGCCGCCGACCTCGAGCTCGTGGAACGACCGCCAGGCGCTCCCCAGGTCGTTCGTGAAGATGCCGGTCTGGAGACCGAAGGACGAGTCGTTGACCCGCCGGATCGCGTCGCCGATGTCGGTGAACGGGAACGCGACCACGAGCGGCGCGAATGCCTCGTTCGAGCAGACCGCCGCCGTGACGGGGACGCCGGTCAGGATCGTCGGCGGGAAGAAGGTGCCGTCGGCCTTGCCGCCGATGAGCGCCTTGCCGCCCGCGGCGAGCGCCTCGTCGACCCAGCGCTGGGTCCGCGACGCGGCGTTCTGGTCGACCATCGGCCCGAGATCGGTCTGGCTGTCGAGCGGATCGCCGAGCTTGAGGCCCTTCGCGCCCTCGACGAACTCCGCCATGAACGCGTCCCAGATCTCCTCGTGGACGAACATCCGCTGGACGCTGATGCAGACCTGGCCGGCATAGGTGAAGGCGCCGACGAGGCAGCGCCGGACGGCCCAGTCGAGGTCGGCCGTCTTGTCGACGATCACGCCGGCGTTGCCGCCGAGCTCGAGGACGACCCGCTTCTTGCCGGCTCGCTCCTTCATCCGCCAGCCGACCGACGGACTGCCGGTGAAGCTGAGGAGCTTGAAGCGGTCGTCGCTGACCATCCGATCGCCGAGCTCGCGGCTCATCGGCAGGACGCTGACGCTACCCGCCGGCGCCCCTGCTTCCTCGATGATCTCGGCCACGGTGAGCATCGTCAGCGGGTCCTTCGACGGCGGCTTGAGGACGATCGTGTTGCCGCTGGCGATCGCCGGCGCGACCTTGTGGGCGGCGAGGTTGAGCGGGAAGTTGAACGGGCTGATCCCCGCGATCGGGCCGATCGGGAAGCGACGAGTGATCCCGACCCGGCCCTTGGATGCCGGCATCAGGTCGAGCGGGATCGTCTCGCCGACCATCCGCTCCGCCTCCTCGGCGCCGAGGCGGAATGTCAGGACGGCCCGGTCGACCTCGACGAGCGAGTCGCGGATCGGCTTGCCCGCTTCGAGGGCGATCAGTCGCCCGAGCTCCTCGCGTCGCGCCTTGATCCCGGCGCTGATATTGCGGAGGATCGCGCCTCGCTCGTAGGCGGGGAGCGTCTTCGTGATCTCGAACGCGGCCACGGCCGCCTCGACGGCTTCCTCGTACTGGGCTTCCGTGGCGTGGAACGTCGAGCCGGCGGGGTTCTCGGGGTCAGCGGGGTTCGCGATGACGAGTGGATCGTCGGATTCGACCCAGCGGCCGGCGAGGAAGATCGGATGCGGCTTGGCGCCGGTCGTGGCGGTCATCGGGGGCTCCTGCGTTCGAGAGGTCGTGCCATTCTATCCGGGCCCCCGTCCCGAACCGTCGAGAGGACCAGCCGATGACCAAGAGCCGCGCCGCGCTGCGCGACGTCCTCCGGGTCAAGCCCGGCAAACGGATCCGGCTGGTCGACGTCGACCCGGCCGACACGCACGGCTATTCGAAGGACGCCGCGGCCGACGAGCTCCGGAAGGGACTCGACCGGCTGACAGATCTCCAGGACCGCCTCTGGGCCGAATCGAAGCACCCGGTCCTCGTCGTCCTCCAGGGGATCGACGCGTCCGGCAAGGATGGCTCGATCCGCCACGTGATGGGCGCTTTCAACCCGATGGGCTGCAGCGTCACCTCGTTCAAGGTCCCGACACCGGTCGAGCTTGCCCACGACTACCTGTGGCGGGTCCACCAACGGACCCCGGGCAAGGGTGAGATCGCGATCTTCAATCGCTCCCATTACGAGGACGTCCTCGTCGTCCGGGTCCACGACCTCGTCCCGAAGGCGGTCTGGTCCACGCGCTTCGACCAGATCAACGCGTTCGAGCGACTGCTGACGGATGCCGGGACGACGATCGTCAAGTTCTTCCTGTGGATCGACCGCGACGAGCAGAAGGCCCGCTTCCAGGCCCGTCTCGACGACCCGACGAAGAACTGGAAGTTCCGCCTCGGCGACCTCGAGGAGCGCAAGCGCTGGGACGATTACGTCGCGGCGTACGAGGACGTCCTCCGGCACTGCTCGACCGACGCCGCGCCGTGGCACGTGATCCCGGCGAACAAGAAGTGGTTCCGGAACCTCGCGATCGCCGACATCCTGGCCGACACGATCGACGACCTGGAGCCTCGATACCCGCCGACGACGGAAGACCTGACCAACGTCGTGATCGAGTAGCACGACAACTGGACTGCGTTCGTCGCCCATGGGCGTCCAGGCGGCAGCCCCTAGCGCTTGCCGCCGAACAGGGTGCCGAAGACTCCGCGAATGATGTCCTGACCCAGCCTCGAGCTGACGACGCGGCCGGCCGTCCGGACGCCCGTCTGGATCGTCCGTTCGCGAGCCCGGGCATCGGCCCGCGCCTGGCGAGTGGCGGCCGCGCGCTCCCGCTCGGCGGCCCGCTGGGCGGCCGCCATCTCGCGGGCCCGGCGGGCGATCTCCCGCTGCTGCTGGGCCGGCGTCATCGTGTTGAGACCGCCGGCCGTCGTCGGCGGTGCCTGCGACGCCGCCGCCTGCTGGGCCGCCGCCTCGGTCGCGGCCGTCCGGGCGGCGATGATGCGGCCCGTGATCATCTCGTAGGCACTCTCGCGATCGATCGTCTGGCCGTACTTCGTCCGGAACGGGCTGGCTGCGATCCGGGCCTGGAGATCTGCGTCGGAGAGCGCCGCCATCAGCGAATCGGGCGGCAGGAGGCGGGTCGCGGCCAGCGGCGTCGGGACGCCCTTCGGCGAGAGGACGGTGACCAGTCCCTCGCCGATGCCGAGGGAGGTGATCGTCTTCTCGACGTCGTAGAACGTCGTCGTCGGGAACGTCCGGGCGGTCTTGCGGAGCGCGTCGGCGTCGTCCGGGGTGAAGGCCCGGAGGGCGTGCTGGACGCGGTTGCCGAGCTGGGCCAGGACCGACGACGGGACGTCGGTCGGCGCCTGGGTGACGAAATAGACGCCGACGCCCTTGGAGCGGATCAGGCGGGCCGTCCGCTCGATCTGCTGGAGCAGGGCATCCGACGCGCCGTCGAAGAGCAGGTGCGCCTCGTCGAAGAAGAAGCACAGCTTCGGCTTCGGCAGGTCGCCGACCTCGGGCAGCGTCTCGTACAGCTGGGCCAGCATCCAGAGCATGAACGTGCTGAACAGGCGGGGCTTGTCCATGACGTCGCGGAGCTCGAGGACCGACACGATCCCGGCGCCGTCGGTCGTGGTCCGGAGGAGGTCGTTGACGTCGAACTCCGGCTCGCCGAAGAAGACGTCGGCACCCTCCTGCTCGACCACGATGATCGATCGGAGGAGGACCCCGACCGAGGCGGCCGACATCCCGCCGTAGTCCTCGAGGATCGGCTTGCCCTCGTCCGACGACAGGAACTTGAGGGTCGCCTCCAGGTCCTTCAGGTCGAGCAGCGGCAGGTTGTTGTCGTCGCAGTACTTGAAGATGAGGGCGAGGATCTCGGTCTGGGTCTCGTTGAGATCGAGGACCTTGCCCAGCAGGAGCGGCCCGAAGCTGTGGACCGTCGCCCGGACCTGGGCGCCGAGCAGGCCGGACAGCGACAGGAACTCGGCCGGGTGGCCGGCCGGCTCGAAGGTCCAGCCGAGCGACGCCGCCCGCTCCACGATCTTCGGGTTCGTCCCGTCACCGGGCGCGGCGATGCCCGTCACGTCGCCCTTGATGTCGGCCACGAACACCGGCACGCCAGCTCTCGAGAGTTCGCCGGCGAGCAGCTGGAGCGTCTTGGTCTTGCCCGTCCCGGTGGCCCCGGCGATCAGGCCGTGGCGGTTCATCATCGAGAGGGCGACCTGGACCCGGGCATCGTTGTCGAGCTCGCCGTCGAGCATCGGGCTGCCGAAGATCAGACCCGGCTCGGTCAGGCCGTAGCCGGTGGTCATCGCGTCGCGGAAGGCCTGGTTCACGGGTCGCTCCAGCGAGTGGCTGTGGTGGCGAGGCCGAGCGTATCATCGCCCTTCACGTCATCGCAGCGCGCAACGGGAGGAACCGATGAAGATCGAGGATGTCGAGGGAATCGGGTCGACGTTCGCCGAGAAGCTCACGGCCGCAGGCGTCACCACGACCGATGCATTGCTGGATCGCGGGGCGTCGGACGCCGGCCGGTCGCGCCTTGCCGCCGAGACGGGGATCTCCGAGAAGCTCCTGCTCGAGTGGGTCAACCACGCCGACCTGATGCGGATCGACGGCGTCGGCTCGGAGTACGCCGACCTGCTCGAGGCCGCCGGCGTCGACTCCTGCGCCGAGCTCGCCCGGCGGAACGCGGCCAACCTGGCCACCACCTTCCAGGAGCTCGATGCGGCCCGACCGAACACGGTCCGCCG